>CAZBCV010000156.1:0-7655 GCA_964490495.1 uncultured Aureispira sp.
GAGGAACTTCCCGTCAAATTAGGCATATTCACCCAAAAAACATTATGTGATTCTGCATCATTAACAGGAACACCATTGAGCGTTACATTAATACGAGTCTGATCGCTCCCTCTTATCTGCATACCTGTGTAGCCAATACCTGCACCAGCGTCGGAAGTAGTGACCACCGAAGGCTGCCATTGCATAAGAACCGTGATATCTTGACCCAAATTTTCTTTTTCTAAGTATTGGCGGCTCATTGTGGTGTGCGTAAATGGAGCATCTTCTCCTACCCTATTTGAATGGATTTCTACTGTCTCAAGATTATATATTCCTCCATTAAGTGTGACATCAAGTATCGTGTTTTGATTTACATCAATATTTTGACGCCATGCGGAATAACCTAAAAATTGGACTTTCATAGAATATGAACCCTTTGGAAGATTCTCAAGTCTATAGGTTCCTTTAGCATCGGTAAGTGTGGAAAAGGATGTCTCTTCCAAAAACACAAGAGCATAAGGAAGTGTCTCGCCTCGTTCATTGTATATTGTACCATTAAGTGAAAACTGAGACATTAAATGTAAAGGCAGAATGAGTAAAAACACTACTAACTTCATCATAAATTATTATTTTAAATATTAAAAAATAAATATATGATGAGATGCCTCAACTATTTAAAGTCGAAATCCCTTCTCAGCATTACCTGAGCAGGTTCAATGGGTATAATCTCAGCCTGTTTAGTACAAGCACCCCAACATATATTTCAGAACAACAAAAGTGGTAACTTAAAGTTTTTTTTAATCAATAAATTAAAATTATTCTTCTTCGTCACCTTCATAATGGACTGCATCAATCATGGGTAAATTAATCCATTTTGCCTCATCCTTACTCACACTCATAAACCCTAAAACTCCACCAGAGGCTTTAGCAACTTGATGAGCGAACGTAATGAGACCTTTGTATATTTTATGCCCATAAAAAGGATCTAATTTTGACAAAATAGGATTTAATTCAGTAAGTTGTGATTCAATTATACTATTTCTTTGGGATACATTAGATGGAAGATCGCTAATCAACTGTAAAACCTTATCTGAAAAATCTTTATCAACTACCTGATAAAAGCTCTTGAAAGGCTCTTTCATTTTGAAACTGCGTATGTGAGCTACCTTTTCAGCCCATTCCAATTCTTTCTTTTCTATTTTACCGTCTGCTCCTGATATCAATACTGTGATCAAAGGCAAAGCATTGTACAACTTATCTTTTTCTGTCTGTGTTAATATCTCTAAAAAATCAATCATTTTTACCAAATTTACTTAATCGGGCACAAAAGTACTCATACATAAATGAATAAAAAAATATATTGACCAATTTTAGTCTATATTTTAAAATTATTTGATTTACTTTATTGAAAACAAGAGTTTTTGCAAAACAAATCAAACAAAAACAAAGGATGTTTGTATTAGCTCTATAAAAAACAATAAGTAAAATGTCAGAGGAATTCAATCCTATAGATAAAGACAAAGTAGCAGAAAACCCAAGTTTACTTCCCTATGCTCACCATGTAGGAAGCGCTATTATTAGACCATTGGACAAAGGAAAAACAAAAGGCATAGCTATGAAAGCCATGTATCAACAAACAGATACTCAGCTCATTCAAATAAAAGAACAAGTGGAGACACTCATTCGTCAAGCTCAAGCTATTCACGACAGAATAACTATATCTGAAAAAATTTACCAAGCAGACTGTGGGTTTAAGCCCATTCCAGGCAATCAATATCATCTGTATGAGAAAAAAAATGGACAACAACTCATATCTATGGTCGCACCAGAAGAATGGGGAGTAAATATTCCTTATACTTATGTAGCCAAAATCGAATTATTGGCGGACAGTACTTGGAAAGTCATGGAAATAATGAAGGAAATGTGATATGTTAACTTTTCTTTCATAATTATCTAAAACCTTACTTTTAAGTTTTGGATTCCGATAAAAATCAATTATCTCTCACAACGCTTTGACTACCCAAAACTACACCTCCAAAACCTATAATTGCTGTCAATGCGGTGTCTGTAGCGACAAACCAAGTAGGAAAATTATATGTAAATAAATAAACAATGACTCCAACAAAAGCTGCCAACCATGAAATGATTCCAATGATCATTCTAACTTTTCCTGCTACAAGCGCACTAATAAATCCAACAAAAAATATGGCCACAATATGACTAACACCAATGATGACATAAGCCTTGTCAGGTAAATTAGACATCCATGATGCTACGGCTTCATCGTTGTCAATATCTAAAGTGACAGGATATGGGAAAATACTATCCCAAATCAATTGGGTCATCAATAAAATGAGAAAACCCGCTACAAAGGCTGTGAATATTCCAAATAATTGTCTCAATGTCTTTTATGGATTTGAAATGCAAATGTAGTTATAAATGCTCAATATTCCATAAGAATCGTTCACAAAAATAATTATTATTTTCCAAAAACCCTTTTTAATATTTCACTTGTTCTTTGATTTACGTCTGTTCTTATACCTTTTTCTTTTACAGCTACCAAAGAAAAAAGACCATCTAATGCTTTCTGATTGACGTGGTCGTCCAATTCAGGATTCATCTTTTTTACAAATGGAATTTTATTGTAAGCCTGTACCACAGATGTCCAATAGGATCTGGCGTTGACCTCATCCAAACTTGACTGTATTACAGGCATAAACTCTGAGTACAGTGCCATTCTTGAAGTATTGTCTAGATAAGTTGTCGCAGCATTGTCCGGTCCTGATAGAATCGATTTTGCATCTTCAAAACTCATACTTTTGATGGCATTCAAAAAGATAGGCGTTGCTTTTTTGGCAGCAATTGAGGCGGCTTGATTCATTTGATGGATAAGTTTAGTCTCAACATCTTGAAATCCCGGGACCATTTTTACTTTATCAATAATATTTTGGGCATCTTTGGGAATGAGTATTTTATAAGGACTTTCTAAATATCCTTTGTCTGCCGATAAGTTTTTTACAGCCTCATCCACTCCATTATTCAGAGCTTCTTTAAGTCCCATTGCAATATCTTCTGTCGATAACCCGACTTTAGAAAGGGCTTGAGCACTGTTTTTAGCTTTATTGAGAAGGTCATTGATTTGAGCTTGCGACGTGACAAAACTCATTAGAAAAACAAACATAAATACTATTCTTGTCATGATTTATAAATTTTAATATTATCAAAACAGATTTTTTTGAGCTAAAGTTTTAATTTGGGTGTTAAAATAATGGTAAAAGAAATTATCTCAAGGTAAAATAAATTTAAAAATTAACCTTATTCAAAAATTTTGGTTTATAATACCAACAAAATACACAACCATAATTTTGAAATTTGCCCAAATAATTTATATTTCCTACTACTTCCCACCCATACACTCTATTGCTGTATTGCGAAATTATTTTTTGGCTCATCACCTCCAGCGAAAAGTAGAAAACATAAAGGTATTGACCACTCAAAATCAAAAATATTTTCCATATTCGCAAAAAGATTTGGGTGGACTTCAAATTAAGAACCTACCCACTTTAGACTATCGAACAATCACTAACATTTTTAAACGTGACAAAAAGACACTTCACTTCGACGAGTCAACCAAAAAAAATCCTTATGTAAAATTTCTAATAAAGCTGAATGAAACTCTACCTTTTAGTCTTCTTTTAGGCGAAGGTGGTCTGGTCTATATTGTCTCAGGTTTGTGGCATGCTGCTCATTATATAAGACCCCTGAAAGAAAAATCCGTAATATTTACACCTTATCGGCCTACAGCAAATATCATTATAGGATATGGTCTCAAACTGCTTTGTCCTCAATCCCTTTGGATTATTAGTATGCATGACATACCTTATATATATAGAAGACCGAATAGCTATTGGCCAAAAATACAAAAATATTTTTGGCGTCAATTATTTAAAAAAGCGGACCATGTGTTGACACTTTCTTATGGTCTGGCCGCTGAATTCAAAAAATATGGTGTGGATACGCCTGTCATTATCAATGGTATTGTCTCCCGAACGCCCGTATCCGCTCAAAGCAATATTTTTACAATAACTTTTACTGGTTCATTGTATGATGGCCTCATTCATCCCTTAAATCTATTTGAATCTCTTGAAAATTTACTTTCAGCCCAACTTTTAGACAAATCTAAGATACAAATAGTATATGCGGGTAAAGACAGATACCAGTGGATGTCCTACGCTCAGAGTTACCCAAAAACTCATGATATTATCAAAACCTATGATGTTTTGCCCCATCAGGAGGCATTACACCTTCAGGAAAAGTCACATATCAATCTCATATTGTCGTGGAATGATGAAAATGTCAAAGGCATCCTTACTGGAAAACTCTTTGAATATCTCGGCGCCAGAAACCCAATTTTAACAATAATTCAGGGTGAAATTGACAAAGATTTTGAGTCGATTTTTGAAGAACTAAAATGCGGTAAAATCACCTATACAACAGATGTAAATATGAGCTCAAAAATCGAAGATTTCATCCTTAATAAATACCAAATTTGGCAAGAAGGTCACTATGAAGACACCTATACTTCACAAGAACTGCTGGCTAATTATACCTGGGAAGCTCAAATAGATAAATTATGGCAAATAATTGAGTAAAAACAAATTTAAAATAGGTAAAAAATTATTTCCTCAAAATCATTTTATCAAAAACATATTTCTCCAAATTTACTGCTCAAGTCCTAATATCATTGATTATGATCAGCATGCACACCTTTGACGGCTCTCCCTGAAGGGTCGTTCATATTTTTAAAAGCAGCGTCCCACTCCAGGGCTATCGGCGTACTACAAGCCACAGATGGCACGGAAGGTACAGTCATAGCGGCAGCTCTTGATGGGAAATGGTCTGCAAAAATACTTCTGTAAAAATATTCTTCTTTACTTGTAGGTGTTTGGTCAGGAAACTTAAAGTGAGCATTTTTAATGTCATCATCACTTACCTTATCTGCCACCATAGCTTTTAAAGTATCAATCCAAGAATATCCTACGCCATCACTAAATTGTTCTTTTTGTCTCCATGCCACTTCATGAGGCAACATATCCTCAAAGGCTTTGCGCAATATCCATTTTTCGATTCTTCCATCTTTGGGTCTTTTGTCCTCTGGATTAAGCCTCATGGCTACGTCTATAAACTCTTTATCAAGAAAAGGAACTCGACCTTCTACGCCCCACGCTGCTAGAGATTTATTGGCTCTCAAATTGTCATAAAGGTATAGCTTGTCAAGTTTTCGTACAGTTTCTTCATGAAAAGCTTCAGCATTGGGGGCCTTATGAAAATATAAATAGCCGCCAAAAAGTTCGTCACTTCCTTCACCGCTCAAAACCATTTTGATCCCCATAGATTTGATGACACGCGCCATCAAAAACATAGGTGTAGAAGCTCTGACAGTAGTCACATCATAAGTCTCCAAATGGTAGATAACATCTCTAATAGCATCCAACCCTTCTTGAATGGTAAAATGAATTTCATGGTGAACAGATCCTATATGGTCTGCAACCTTTCTAGCAGCTATCAAATCCGGTGCGCCCTCTAAACCTACTGCGAAGGAGTGTAGCTGAGGATACCATGCCATTTGCTGGTCTTGGCTTTCGACTCTTTTGGCTGCAAATTTTTTGGCAACCGCAGATATTATCGACGAATCCAAACCTCCAGAAAGCAATACACCATAAGGCACATCGCTCATAAGTTGTCGATGAACCGCTTCTTCGAGGGCTTTTCTAAGTTCAGCAATATCGGATACATTTTCTTTCACATTCTCAAAAGATCTCCATTCTCTATCGTACCATTGGACAGGCTTTTCGTCCTGAGAGGAATAATAATGTCCTGGAGGAAAAACTTCAATTTGATTACAAATACCTTCCAACGCTTTGAGCTCAGATGCAACATAATATTGTCCCATTTCATCCCAACCATGGTATAAAGGAATAATTCCCATATGGTCTCTACCTACAACAAAGATATCTTTTTCAGTGTCATAAAGTGCGAATCCAAATATGCCATTTAAGTCTTCCAAAAAGTCAGTACCCTTATCTCTATACAGCGCTAAAATGACTTCACAATCAGATTGTGTTAAAAAATTATATGAATTTTTATATTTTTCTCTTATTTCTTGATGATTGTATATCTCTCCATTGACCGCAAGGACAACTTTTCTATCCTCTGTAAATAGCGGCTGCCCACCAGATTGAGGATCCACTATAGCCAATCTTTCATGCGCCATCACAGCTTTAGGATGACAAAAAATCCCAGACCAATCTGGCCCTCTATGTCTTATTTTTCGGGCCATTTCTATGGCTTGAGGTCTGATTTCGCTTTCGTTTTTTCTCAAATTGAAAATAGTTACTATCCCGCACATCTTATCAAATATTTTGTTATGACTAAAAAAAAGGCAAAAATACAAAGTATTATTTTGTAATATTGAAAAAAACTTATCTTTTTTATTTTTTTTAAGGTATTTACAATAAATCGTGTAGAGTTCCTAAAAATGATTTATTGAAATTTTAATATTAAAATTATTTTTTAATTGTTTCAAGTTTTGTAATATTGCAACTTTAAATTAATCATGAGTCAACCAAAACATTTAATATGTCTTGAAGCTATTCATAGTGTTAGGATTTTTTATTGAAGTGTAATAATAGTAAAAAAGATGTAGCAGCATGGATTTCATACCAACAAAGAGTCAAGACCATTTAAGTTGTACTTTAAAGGAAAAATAACCATTAAAACATTAAAAATAATCAAATGAAATCGTCCAACGAAATATTACAAAAAACCATTAGCCTGATATTAGGAGGTGGTGCTGGTACTAGATTGTATCCATTAACAAAAGATAGGTCGAAGCCCGCAGTCCCTATAGGTGGAAAATATAGATTGATTGATATACCTATCTCCAACTGTTTAAATTCTGGTCTTTTCAAAATTTTTGTATTGACACAATACAATTCAGCATCTCTCAATAAACATATCAATAATTCTTTTCATTTTGATAATTTTTCTAATGGTTTTGTAGATATTTTGGCCGCAGAACAGACAAGTACCAACATGAATTGGTTTCAAGGTACTGCTGATGCTGTGAGGCAGTCTGCCAGAAATTTTGCCTACCATGATTTTGATTATATTTTGATATTATCAGGAGACCAATTATACCAAATGGACTTAGCAGAGTTTCTTGAAAGACATGTCAAAAGCGAGGCAGATGTTTCTATAGCGACCATACCTGTTATAGCCGAAAATGCTACTTCATTTGGGATTATGAAAGTGAACGCTGACAGTAAAATTGAAAGTTTTATTGAGAAACCAGCTATGCATTTGTTACCTGATTGGGAATCCGAAGTAAGTGACGAACTCAAAGCCAAAGGTAAAAAATATTTGGCATCTATGGGCATTTATGTATTTAGTCGCCCTGCTTTAAGGACTTTATTAAATGAAAATCCAGACGCTTTGGATTTTGGTAAAGAACTTATTCCAGACTCTATTAATAGAGGAATGAATGTGGTGAGTTACGCTTATGATGGTTATTGGGAAGACATTGGAGATATAAAGTCCTTTTTTGAAGCCAATATCGCTCTTACAGAAG
Organism: uncultured Aureispira sp.; assembly: GCA_964490495.1. Lineage (GTDB taxonomy): Bacteria > Bacteroidota > Bacteroidia > Chitinophagales > Saprospiraceae > OLB9. The sequence continues at coordinate 7,610 of CAZBCV010000156.1, forward strand.
ATATTCCAGCTTTCAATATGTTTGATAATGCGAATAAAATATATAC
>CAZBCV010000157.1:0-7627 GCA_964490495.1 uncultured Aureispira sp.
AGTTGTGCCATTATTTCCACGCCTGTTGAGGGTCAGAAGGTTGCCATCGGGGTTATAGGAATATTCTGTATGGAAGTTGCTATGGGGAATATATTTGGGGGTGCTACCGTCAAAGAGGACATCAAAGTTTTTAGCTTTTTTGATTCTGTGCAGTTGGTCGTATTCGTAAGAGAAAGCCCCTAAGCTATTGAATAACTTAAGGGCTTTAATTAATGTTGGAATATTGCTATTCTCGGATGTGTTTTATTTTTCTAGAAGAGCTTTGCGCGAAAGCCTCAATTTGCCTGTTTTAGGATCAGTGCCGATGATTTTTATTGTGATTTTATCACCTACTTTGAGCACTGTATTGACGTCATCGATGCGTTTGTGGTCTATTTCTGACACATGCAGCAATCCGCTTTGTCCAAAAAACTTCACGAAGGCACCATAAGCTTGAATAGATTCCACCTCTGCTTCATATACATCTCCAATGGAAGGTGTAAAGGCTATTCGTGCAATGGCTTCCTTGGCGGCATTGAGTCCTTCTGCATTTGTACTAGCTATGGTGACTATACCTTTATCGCCTACTTCTTCTATATTAATGATAGTGTTGGTGCGAGCTTGAAGTTCTTGAATGATTTTTCCACCAGGCCCGATAACAGCACCAATATAACTTTTGTCGATGATGACCTCTTCCATACGTGGTGTATGAGGTTTGTAATCGGCATTAGGTTTGTCAATGCATTTAGACATTTCTTCGAGTATGTGCAAACGCCCTTCTCTTGCTTGGCTCAATGCTTTTTCGAGGGTTTCGTAAGGCAAACCATCTACTTTGATGTCCATTTGACATGCGGTGATACCTTCAGTAGTTCCAGTGACTTTGAAGTCCATATCTCCCAAAGCATCTTCATCGCCCAAAATGTCAGAAAGTATCGCAATTCTACTTCCTTCTGCAATCATCCCCATTGCAATACCTGATACGGGTCTTTTGATCTGAACACCTCCATCCATCAAGGCCAAACATCCTGCACACACTGTAGCCATTGATGAGCTACCGTTGGATTCTAAAATGTCAGAAACTATTCTTACGGTGTAAGGTAAGTTATCAGGCATGATTTTTTTGAGGGATCTTCCGGCTAAGTTGGCATGACCTACTTCTCTACGACCAGGACCTCTATTAGGTTTCACTTCTCCCACAGAAAGTCCTGGGAAATTATAATGTAAAATAAATTTTTCGTTGTAATGGTCTAATGCGTTGTCTATCAGCATCTGATCTAGTTTTGTACCCAAAGTAAGTGAAGTCAAAGACTGAGTTTCACCCCTATTGAAAATGGCACTACCATGTGCTGCTGGCAAATATTCGACTTCACACCATATAGGCCTAACTTGGTCCAAATCACGGCCATCGAGACGTTTTTGGGTGTCAAGGACCATCTGGCGAATGGTGTCTTTTTTGAGTTTGTCATAATATTCACTGACCTTACCTGCTTTTTCTTCAAGATATTCTTCACCTTTTTGTTCAGTGATAAGGGCCTTGAGTTTTGTACCTATTTCTTTGAAAGCATTTTTTCTAGCTACTTTATCTAAGCTTGAAGCAGAAACTTCATATATTTTGTCTCTGGCTATAGACTTTATCAAAGATTTGAGTTCTTCATCTACTTCAGGCTCAACAATCTCTCTTTTTACAAGTGCTTTGTCTCCGACCAACTGTGCTAAATCTAACTGTGCTTGACATTGTACTTTTATGGCTTCGTGCGCCAGTTTTAAAGCTTCGATGATTTCATATTCTTGACATTCGTCTGCTTCGCCTTCCACCATCATGATGTTTTCCATAGTGGCCGCTACTATCAAATCTAAAGAAGCTTTTGCTAAAGATTGTCTTTCGGGATTGATCACGTAGGTGCCGTCTATTTTTGCAACACGCACTTCCGATATTGGACCTGCAAAAGGAATATCAGATACTGCCAAAGCCGCTGAAGCAGCGAGTGCCGCATAACAATCTGGCATGTTTTTGTCATCTCCCGATATCAAATTGATGATGATTTGTGTCTCATTCATGAAATTGTCAGGGAATAGGGGTCTCACGGCTCTATCCACAAGTCTAGAGATAAGAATCTCATAGTCGGATAGCCTGGTTTCGCGTCTGAAAAAATTGCCAGGTATTTTACCTGCTGCTGCAAATTTTTCTTGGTAGTCCACAGAGAGTGGAAAGAAAGATTGGTCGGGTTTAGCCTCAGAAGCTGCCACTACAGTAGCCAACAACATCGTGTTTTCTACTTTAATAACAACAGATCCATGTGCTTGAGTTGCCAATTTTCCTGTTTCTATGACTACCTCTTTTCCGTCAGGCAGTCTAAATGATTTTGTGGTAGGAATGATATTTCCCATAAAAATTAAATAATTAAAATATTAATAAAAAAATTAAATACATCACATAGCTTTATACACCTCTTATCTGTGGATATAGGCTAATAATTATTTTGGTTTTCAACAGGAGGCGATGTATTGAAAACTTCAAAATAGAATTGATGACGCAAATATAAGATTTTTTTGTAATTGGTAAGACATTATAAGTTAATAAAAATAAAAAAGGGCGGAAAAACCGCCCTTTTAATTATTTTCTGATACCTAACTTCTCAATGAGACTTCTGTATTTCTGAATATCTCTAGATTGAAGGTAAGACAACATTCTTTTTCTTTTACCTACCAATGTTAAAAGACTTCTCTTACAAGACATATCTTTTTTGTTGGTTTTAAGGTGTTCTGATAAAGACTTGATTCTGAAAGTAAATAAGGCTATTTGACCTTCTACAGAACCAGTGTTAGTGGCTGAACCACCATACTCGTTGAAGATTTCATTCTTCTTTTCTTCTGATAAATAAGCTGACATTTTTTTAATTTAATGGTTTACCAATGTTACAAAACACACGGATTTGTATATAGCGCCGCAAAGGTAAGAATACTTTTTAATAATTGTGCCTATTTTGGCAATATTATTTTTTGAGGGCATCTTTTTCGATAGGATAGGGTAGTCTAAAAACCTTTTCATTGACCTATTGTTTATCAAATAATCAAATCAGTAATTATGTATTCATTTCTCAAATCGTCACATTCTTATTTTGCATGGATAGCCCTGATCATTATTGCATTGGCATTCATTTTGGCGGCTTATCATGCATTAAGTAAAAAATCTTTTGGGCCACAGCACTATAAGATCATGTTTTATACTATGATAGTTGCGCACATTCAATTGTTGTTTGGTCTAGCGCTTTATTTTGTTTCACCATTGGGCCTTGCAAATTTATCGGGCGAAACTATGAAAAATTCATTCCATAGATTATTGGCCGTAGAGCATCCTTTTACCAATATTATTGCTATTGTTTTTATCACATTGGCCTACAGCTTTTATAAAAGAAACAGAGAAACAGTACAAGGAACAAAGAAAGCTGCCATTTATTTGGGTTTAGGTCTTGTATTGCTTTTGAGCCGAATACCATGGCAAACGTGGTTAGGTTAAGAGAAAGAATTTTTAGTGTCGAGAGCTGTAGTGTAAAATCTAATCTAAAAATAGGAACATGTTTGATAGCATCCACTTATTTTTTGAAGCGAAAAGATACCACTCGATTTCTTAATTCTTTCTAAAATATATTAAATCCTTTGAATATTCCGTTAAGGAATCATAATTTTGCACTCACATTAGCAGAAACATATGCAGTTTTTATATCCTTCTTTTTTATGGGCTTTGTTGGCGTTAGCTATACCTATTATCATTCATTTGTTTTACTTCCGAAAATTTAAAAAGGTATTTTTTACCAATGTTAGATTTCTCAAAGAGATAAAAGATGAAACTTCGCACAGAAATAAACTCAAAAATTTATTGATTTTACTGAGCAGGTGTTTGGCAGTGGCGGCTTTAGTTTTTGCTTTTACACAGCCTTTCATACCCAAAAAAGGAGCTATTAAGTCAGGAATCAACCACGTGTCGGTGTTTGTGGACAATTCTTTTTCGATGACAGCCAAAAAATCAGACATCCCGTTGGTGGATTTGGCCAAAAACAAAGCACGCGATATCATTTCGGCCTATAGTGAAGAAGATAAATTTCAAATTTTAACCCATGATTTTGAGGGAAAACACCAGAGGTTAGTGAACAAGGAAGATGCCATAGCCTACATTGATGAGATTGAACCCACAGCTAAAGTACAGAACATCGATAATGTGCTTAACAAACAAAAACAAATATTTACAGAAACGTCAACTAATAAAATTGCTTATCTCATTTCTGATTTTCAAAAAAATATCTCAAATGTCAGTTCAGCTTTAGATACAACTATTGAGTTTAACTTCATCCCTTTACAAACACAGCAAGATAAAAATGTCTCAGTAGATAGTTTGTGGTTTGATGGCCCCATGCCTTTTTTTAATCAAAACAATAAATTGCTCATAAAAGTATCCAACAATAGTGGAGAAACAGCTGAGCAAGTGAGGATCACACTTAAAAAAGATGGTCAAGAAAAGCCAGTTTCTATTCGGGATATACCTGCAAATAGTTTTATCGAAGACACAGTATTGATTAATGTCAGTGAGGCAGGGTGGAATAAAGGTGTAGTGTCTGTATCAGACTATCCTATACAGTTTGATGATGATTATTATTTTAGTTTTTACGTTCCTGATACTGTCAATGCGCTCGTTATTAATGAAAATTCTCCCAACAAATATATCAATGCATTATTTTCTGGCATTTCTTATTTTGAGGTCACCCATCAAAATGTGAGTCAAATCCAATATCGACAGTTTAGTAAATACAATCTCATAGTTTTGAATGATTTGAGATCTTTGTCTTCAGGTCTTACAAGTGCCTTATCGGCTTATCTTAATGAGGGTGGTAAAGTTTTGGTTTTTCCTACAAAAAATGTTGACTTAAACTCCTACAATGGTTTTTTGAATAGCCAAGGAGGAATAAAATTGATAGCCAATAGTGCGCCAGAACGCGCTGTGAGTCGCCTCAATACTGAAGAATTTATTTTTGCTGATGTTTATCTCAATACATCAAAGAATCTTAAATTGCCCACAGCCAAGTATTCTTTTGACATAGGTGTGGGCGCTCAAGTGGCCGAAGAAAAATTAGCTTATTTTAGAGATGGTGGTAGCTTTTTGAGTAAGTTCAATATAGGCAGCGGTCAATTATTTATATGTGCAGCTCCATTGGCCGAAGAGTTCAATGATTTAGTATTTAATTCAGAAGTTTTTGTGCCTATGATTTATAAAATTGCCATCTCTTCGGGACAGAAAACACCCATAGCTTATACCATAGGCAAAAATGAAATCGTGACAGTAGATAATGTAAGAGACAAAGGAGACTATGTCTATAATGTCAGGAATGGGGAAATTTCATTTATTCCAGGTCAACTGCCCAAAGGGAATAGTATTGCATTAGATTTAGGTGGGCAAGTCAAAAAAGCAGGATTTTATGATGTATTGTTGGATGAAAATGTTGTTTCTGTCATTGGCATGAATTATGATAGAAAAGAATCCAATCGAAGCACATTTTCGGAAAGCGAACTTCAATCAAATATAGAAAGTTTTAGCAATATAAATATACTGGGTGACACCGAACAGGCTAATTTGACATCTTCGATAGCACAAAAAGATAAAGGTGTAGTGCTTTGGAAATGGTTTGTCATAATGGCTTTATTGTTTTTAGCTTTAGAGTCTATATTAGTAAGAATCATGTAAATCATAAAAAAATATGCAGATGAAAATCCTCATTAAAAATGTAATAATTGTAGATAAAAATTCAACCCACCATCTTACAAAAAAAGATATTTTGATTGAGGACGGCCAATATAAAACTATTGCCGAAAAGATAGAGGACCACACAGCTCAAATAGTCGAAGGTCGAGAAATGTATGCTTCAATAGGTTTGTGTGATATCGGGACTCATTTGGGTGAGCCAGGTCTTGAGCACAGAGAGACATTGTCATCATTGGCTCTTTCTGGGCGTAAAGGGGGCTATACTGCCTGTGCCGTCTTTTCTAATGATATCAAACCTTTACAAAACGTATCTGACATTCACCGTATCAAAAACTACGAGGGTGATGTGAAAATTAATTTACTGCCATTAGCCGTATTGTCCTCAGAACGAAAAGGGACACAAATGGTAGATTATTTAGATCTTTTTTATGGTGGTGCCGTAGGTTTTTCAGACGGTTTAAGGTCGGTAGATGACACGGGACTATTGATGCGTGTCATGGAATATACTTCTCAGATTCAAGTGCCTATATTTCACCATCCATTGGATAAATATCTGAAACAAAGTGGACTAATACATGAAGGTGTAGTATCTACTAGTATGGGAATGAAGGGTGTACCAGAATGGGCCGAACTTCATGCTGTCCATCGTGATATTTTATTGGCAGAATATCTAAAGCAATCCATAGTTTTGCATGCTCTTTCGTCGGCTAAAGCCGTAAAAGCAGTTTCGGAAGCTAAAGCCAAAAATATAGGTGTTTCTTCAACTGTTGCTTATCTAAATCTGATATTTACAGATGAGGCCATGAACTCTTTTGACACAAATTTAAAAGTAAAACCCGTATTGAGGGCGGAAACAGATAGGATGGAACTGATAGAAGGACTCAAGGCCAATACCATAGATGCTATTATTTCTAATCATGTCCCATTGGATGAAGAATCCAAAAAAGTGGAGTTTCCTTATGCATTAGATGGGGCTATTGGGCTAGAAACTTGTTGTGTAGCTGTGGTTGATGAACTCATAGCCCACATGGATATGGCCCAAATTGTAGAAAAAATGGCTCAAAAACCACGTGAATTACTTAAAATAGACATGCCCACCATAGAAAAAGGACAGAAAGCAGATTTGTGTCTTTTTGAAAGAAGATTATGGACATACAAGGATAAAACGGTGGCTTCATTGTCCAAAAATTCACCTTTTTTGAACCACAATTTCAATACTAAAATAGTGTGTAGTCTTTTAGGAGACCACGTGGTGTGGGTGGAGTAAAGGGAGCAAAAATTTGTCTTTTGGGTTTTTAGTGGTTGAGGGGACTAGGCAGAAAAAATAAGTGCAAAATGGGCTTTATCAAAATATTTTTATTTAAGAGTATCATGATTTAATTGTTTTTGTTGTTTTTACAATATTTTATCAATAAATTTTTCAATTCATCGTTTCTCTGCCTTCCCCAACCTGTTCAATAAAGAGATTTGTCCGAGATGATAGTAGCTGTGTTCTATCAAACCCTCCAAATTTCTTAAGTAATCCCCATATTTTTCATCTACAAAAGGAGAATAGAGTAGGTTTTCATCCATTTGTTCAATGGTATGGGCTAGCTTTTCTGCATTGTTCAGTAGGTTATTCACCCTATTTTGCCATTCAAATTCGGTGGTAATTTCTGGCATATCAAAACTATATTTATCTCTAATATTGAGTTCTCCTTTTTCAAATACTTCCAAAACGCCCTCCAAATAATAATTGATGTGAAAAACCAATTGTGCTACGGAATTGAGTTCAGAATATTTTCTGTTAGCTTGCTCTAAAGATAATAAAGAGATTTGATCTTTGTAATTGGTGTTGGCAATCCATTGTCCGTTTAGGAAAACCTCGCGTATTCTTTGAGCTATGAGTTGATTCTG
>CAZBCV010000158.1:0-7609 GCA_964490495.1 uncultured Aureispira sp.
ATTTTAATTTGATAACGCGGTGAGGGGGGGATTCGAACCCCCGGTACCGTTTCCAGTACGACAGTTTAGCAAACTGTTGGTTTAAGCCACTCACCCACCCCACCGTTTCAAAGCACTTTTCTTTAAAGCGGCGCAAAGGTAGATAATTTTTTGAAATAAAAAATAAAATTCAAAAAAAAAATAAAAAAAATGTGAGACATACTGGACTCGAACCAGTGACCTCTACCCTGTCAAGGTAGCGCTCTAAACCAACTGAGCTAATATCCCAAAATATTAAGTAACTTTATCTTAATGCTTTTAATTCATCGACTAATCGCTGTGAGTCTTTATAACCGGGCGAAACCATGATTGACTCCAAATTAGAATTTAGATAAACCAGTGAAGGATAACTCAACTGACCTTTTAAGAGCTCAACTGCCAACATATTCACCCCATTTCGTCCCATGGCTTCCCATTTGAATTCTTGGCCTTTATGACGCACACCATCTTTTTGTTCCGCATCAAATTTCACCATATGAAATTTTTCATTTAAAAAAGCAATCACTTCAGGATCAGAAAATGTTTTTTTATCCATTACCTTACACCAGTGACACCAATCTGTATATACATCAATAATAAATTTTTTATCAGTACCCTTATCAGCAATCTTATTGGCTTCTTCAATAGATAACCATTGAAGTTCATTGGAACTTGAATTTTTATTATTTTTGCATGAGATCAATACTGAAAAAATACATAAAAAATAAAGACTTTTTAACATGTCAAAAAACTTTTGAACCGCAAAGTTAAAACATATTTATTTATAAAATATCAAATATTAAACATTTTTTTTTAAAATACGAAAAGGACTAAAACATTTCTATTTTTAAATCCTTTATAATGAATGGAATGTATAAATTAATTGATGAAGCATTTTTTTTGTTATCTACTACCTTTGATATTCGTATTCATATTCAGTGAATATTCCACTGCTACTCACAACAGAGCTGGTGAAATCACTTATGTCCAGACAGGACCTTTAACTATTGAAATGACTATCGTCACTTATACCAAAGCTTCAAGTATTGCTGCCGACCGTGACAGTTTAGAAGTCTTTTGGGGAGACGGCTCATTTGAGCAGGTGAGGCGCGACAATAGTCGTACTAGATTCGACGTCAATGATATCAAAATCAATTATTATGTAGCTTCACATACCTACCCTGGAGTAGCTACTTACACCATTTCATTTTTAGACCCCAATCGTGTGGGAGGTATTTTAAATGTTAATTTCCCTAATTCTATAGATATTCCATTTTTCTTAAGCACAACATTCACATTGTTAGATCCTCAATTTCAAGGTGTTAATAATTCAGTGATTCTTTTACAACCTCCGATAGATATAGGTTGTGTAGATAGGATTTTTACACACAACCCCAATGCCTACGATGCTGACGGTGACAGTTTGGTCTTTGAACTTGTCGCCCCTTTACAAGATGTCAACACTCCAGTGCCTAATTATAGACTCCCCGATCAAATAGGTCAGTTTGGTGACAATAAGATAACTATCAATAGATTTACTGGAGAAATAATTTGGCGTACACCAAAAATACAAGGAGATTATAATATAGCTATAAAAGTAACTGAGTATAGAAATGGCAGAAAAATCAATGAGTTGCTCCGCGACATGCAAATATTAATAAGAGCTTGCGAAAACAACCCACCCATCATCAAAGCGGAAGATGAATACTGTATTATAGCAGGAACTACTCTCAATATTCCCATTTTCATAGACGATATAGACGCTCAACAGTTAGTTCGTGTGTCAGCTACAGGGGGGCCATTCATCGTTCCCTCACCTGCCACTTTTCTAAGTTCAGAAAATTTCAGGTCTGTTCCTTTTTCTACCAATATAATTTGGAATACAGAATGTAGCCACATTTCCGACCAATACTACCAAATAGTAGTGAGAGCAGTGGATAATTTTTTTCCTGACTCCACCGGACTTGCCACATTGAAAACTATAAGAATTAAAGTAGTAGGGCCAGCTCCTACACAATTGACTTCAATCACAGAAAACGATGGGATTAAGCTCGCTTGGGATGCCCCCTACTTTTGCGACAATATGGACAACGATAATTTTAGAGGTTTTTCCGTTTGGCGAAAAATAAGTAGTACTAACTTCGAACCAGATACATGCAATCCAGGTTTGAGCAATTCACCATACACACGCATTCAAAATATTTCTAAAATTCGGGAAGGAGAATTCTATACATTTTTTGACAGCAATATAGAATCAAGCAACACTTATTGTTATAGAGTTCAAGGTGAATTTGCCAAACTCACTTCATCCAACAACCCATTCAACAGGGTAGAAGGACTTCCCTCTAATGAAAGTTGCATCATAAAAAACAGGGATTTACCCTTAATGACTAAAGTATCCGTAACATCAACAGATGCTAATCAAGGTGAAATAGATATTCGGTGGACAAAACCTTTGTTTGCGCAATATGACACATTACTGAACAAACCTCCTTACACAATCACCCTTCAAAGGGCTACTGAAATGAGCAATTTTGAGGCTGTATGGTCTAAAATGTCTTCCTCACTTGCCACAGAACAAGATACTTTTTATAGTGACAAAAATATAGACACAAGGAATAATCAATACACTTATAAAATCTCCATTATTAGCCAAAACAATTATGATGCGGTGTCACCAGAAGCCTCTTCAATATTTCTTGAAATTATTCCAACCGATAAAAAGAATATTTTGCAATGGCAAAGTCAAGTTCCATGGAATAATTATATTTTTTCGATATTCAGAGAAGATGATCAAGGAAATTTTAATAAAATTGGAGAAACTAAAAATAATTTCTTTGAGGATGACAATCTAATTAATGGTTTAGAGTATTGTTATTTTATAGAAGCGGAAGGCACATATTCAATCGACAATATTGAAAATCCCTTATTCAATTCCTCTCAAATACAATGTCAAATTCCGATGGATAATGTTCCACCTTGTGCTCCAGTAATTAGCGCAGCCAATGTTTGTGATAGACTAAAATCCGATATTTCTATTGATGACCTATACAATACTATCAGTTGGTCAAATCTAAATGAATTGTGCCCTGATATCTCCGAAGATTTAAGTTTTTTTAATGTATATTATAGCTCAGGACTTAATGCACCCTATGTAATCGTTAAAAATATTTTAAAAAATCAAGAATTCAAAGTCAATCATACGCCCCCAAGTGGATTAAGTGGTTGTTATTATGTGACATCTATTGATATCAATGGAAATGAAAGCCTTCCGAGTGATACAGTTTGTTTAAAAAATTGCCCTTTTTATGTTTTACCCAATACATTCACACCCAACAATGATGGCAGCAATGACCTTTTCAAACCCTTAGTTAATATTTTTATTACAGCCATTGATTTAAAAATCTATAATCAATGGGGTAATTTAGTGCACGAAACCCAAAATCCTGAAATTAATTGGGATGGAAAAAACCAAAATGGTTCGGAGCTGCCAGATGGCACTTATTATTACAAATGTCAAATTTTTGAGCAATCCATAGAGGGTATAATTCCTACAGAAAATGTTCTTTCAGGACATATCAATATTTTTAGAAATTAAGTAAAACCAATCAATACATGTTTAGTGGAATAGTAGAAGATCAAGGAAAAGTGAGAGATATTGTTAAAGATGGAAGTAATATTCACTTCACAATCTATTCAAAATTAAGTTCAGAATCCTATATTGATCAAAGTATTTCTCATAATGGGGTTTGCCTCACAGTGGTAGAAAAAACACAAGATACCCACACGGTGACAGCCATAAATGAGACACTCGAAAAAACAAATTTAGGGCAGCTAAAAATTGGTGATCCTATCAATCTCGAAAGAAGCATCCTCGCCACTACAAGGATGGATGGTCACTTTGTTCAAGGTCATGTGGATACTACAGTCCAATGTTTGCAGATAAATAATCAAGACGGTAGTTGGCAGTTTTTGTTCAGTATGTCCCAAGAGTTTAAGAACCTAATTGTACCTCAAGGCTCTATTTGTATTAACGGTGTCAGCTTAACCATTGCTCAAATCAATCCCGAAAGCTTTGGAGTGGCCATCATACCCTATACCTACGAATACACAAATTTTTCAATGATAAAAGTTGGCGACGTAGTTAATATAGAATTTGACATTTTGGGTAAATATATTGTTAGATATTTAGAAAATTTCAAAAACAATTTAGCAACCTAAAATTAAACAATTTTTCCATTAGGTAATTTCTCAACTATAAATTAATATTCTCATAAAGATATTTCTAATTGAAGGTGAATCATATAAAAATAAGGTTTTATTTGGTTTTTCAGTGAGGCCGTTTTTTGTAAAAAACAAAAGTCGTTGACAATCAATTAAATATATTTATTTTCTTTTCACGCATAAGCGTGAAATATTAAATTCACTGAAAAAAGTGAAAATATTTACTTTCATTATAATTACATTTGTTGCGTATTTATAATCTTAAAATATTTTTCATACTTTAGAATTATTTTTTTAATTCATTTCATCTTAAAATCAAAACAATGCGTATCAAAAAACAACTCGTTTATTTTTCATTATTAATAGTACTTATAGTAGGTCTTAGCAATTCTGGTTTACACCCTGTGACTGGAAATGGGGGTTACACAGGAGCTCCAGGCGATAGTGGGTGCAATCAATGCCATGGTGGTGGTGGAAGCATAGATGGAGACATTAGTATTTCAGGTTTGCCCGGTACAATTGAAACTAATCAAACTTACAATTTAGAAATCACCATCAACAACCCTAACGGAAATGCTGTCAGGTCAGGTTTTCAATTGGTGGCGCTAAATGGTAGCAATGGTAATGCTGGAAGCATGTCAAATCTATCTCCTAATACCCAACTCAGAACAGCAGGAGGTAAGTCCTATTTTGGCCACTCACCTGCTCAAAACTTTCCAGCATCCAATACTCTTACTTTTAACGTAGATTGGACCGCTCCTTCTACACCAGGTTCAATTGCAGAAATAAAATTTTATGCAGCTTCTGTCATTGCAAATGGTAATGGTAGTCCAAGTGGTGATTTAGTTGTGTTCACCTCAGAAATTGTACCTATAACTTCTTCTCAAGATCCTATTAGCATTGATATTACTACCTCAAGTGATCCGCTTTGTTTCGGTGAGAATAACGGTTCAGCCACAGCAGCAGCTATGGGTGGCTCTGGAACCTACACTTACCTTTGGAGTGATGGTTCATCAGGTGCTACAAACAATAATCTATCGGCAGGAACACATTCTGTAACAGCAACTGACACCGATGGAAATACGGCATCCACTTCTATTAGCCTAAATAATCCTGATTTATTGACTGCAACAGCAATTGCGCCTACAATACCCTGCGGTGAAGACACTGGTAATATAACTATTATCGCCAACGGAGGAGTAGGTAATTACACTTATGATATAGGTGGACCCACACAATCGTCAAATGTTTTTTTAAATGTCCCCGCTGGAACATACACCTTCACTATTGTGGACGATAATGGCTGTTCTGTAAGCGAAGAAATTGTTTTAGATATCAATATCGCCCCAGAAGCAATAGCAGCAAGTAATGATGTTTTGACATGTACTTTAATGCAAGTCACAGTTTCTGGTGCGGGATCATCTGCAGGTAGTGAAATAGCGTATCTGTGGACGACACAAGATGGAAATATTGTTTCAGGGCAAAATGAAATAAACGCTATTGTTAACGAACCAGGAACATATACATTAAATGTGACCAATACTGATAATGGATGTGTGACTGAAGCAAATGTAATTGTTTCTGAAAATATTTCTTTGCCAGTCATCAGTACAACGGGTGGTGAATTGGACTGCACGGCGAGTGAAATACAAATATGTGCTACTCTAGAAAATGGCCACACGGTAGAATGGAACATTAATGGTCAATCCAGTAGTGAAACTTGTGTCTTAGCCACCACAGCAGGTAGTTATGTCGCCACAGCCACAGGAACAAACGGATGCACCGCTTCATCTACCGCGATAGTAACGGCTTCTTTAGATTTACCTGCAATAACTATTTCACAACCAGACACTATAACTTGTTCTTTGACCAATATTACCCTATCAAGCACAGTGGGTAATGGAAGTAATTTTGCTTATAGTTGGACAACAAATGATGGGAATATATTGAACGGAGCAAATACCCTGACACCCGAAGTCAACCAAGCTGGAACATATACACTAAATGCAGTCAATCAAGATAATAATTGCTCAGCATCTTCTTCTATTATTGTTGTTTCTAATACGTTAGCCCCCGTTTTGACAGTTGAAGATGCAGTCATAGGATGTAGCAACGATACAATAAACATAAGTGCAGTAGTCGCAGGTGAAGGCTCATTTGAATTTAATTGGACAACTACTAATGGCAACATTACATCGGGAGCGAATTCAAATGTGGCCATGGTGGACACTTCAGGTGTGTATCAAGTAGTAGTAAGAAATCTAAACAACAATTGTTCTTCTTCTATAACTTTAAATGTAACTGAAGATTTTAACGACCCAAATGCCACGTTTACTTATACTTTATTGGATAATTCTTTCACTGCTCAAGCGTCAACAACAGATGAAAATAGCACATTTTTGTGGAATTTTGGCAATGGTATGACGAGCACTGAGCCGAACCCAAATATACAGTTAGATGCCGGAACTTATAATGTTTGCCTATCCGTCACGAACGAATGTGGAACCGTTGAGAATTGTGTAGAAATTGTTGTTGAAGGTTCATCAAGTGATGAAATCCATTATATTTCAAAGCTATCCATCTACCCCAATCCAGCTCGAGAAATGGTGTATTTAGATATAAATTTCACTAATTTGGGTTATGTTACAGCCACTTTACATTCAATTGGCGGAACGCAGCTGGTGAGTAAAAGATATTATGGTGATATTAAAGATAATTGGGACATATCTCAATTGGCTCCTGGTCATTACACATTGAACATTGTAGGAGAGTCCTTTACTATTTCAAGAACAATAGCCATTACCGAATAATCTTATATCAATATTTTTATAGTGCAAATATCAAGAGAGGTTGTTGACATGAGTTCGACAACCTCTCTTTTTTTTTAAAAAATATCGCCATAAAAAGTTCAAAAAATTCTCTATAGTTGAGGGTTAATATTTTTTATGTCAATACTAAAATTTAAAAATTAGCTATAAAATTATGTAAAATTAGAAAGTTATTGTTACTTTTACACCTTATAATCATTGAGATAGCATTTTAAAAATTTGAATAATGTACAATAATAAGACAATAATTTTTATTTCATTATTTATAGTTCTCATTATTGGTCTTAGCAATTCTGGTTTACACCCTGTGACCGGAAATGGGGGTTATACAGGAGCTCCAGGCGACAGTGGGTGCAATCAATGTCATGGTGGTGGTGGAAGCATAGATGGAGACATTAGTATTTCAGGTTTGCCTAGTACGATAGAAACTAATCAAACTTACAATTTAGAAATCACCATCAACAACCCTAACGGAAATGCTGTCAGGTCAGGTTTTCAATTGGTGGCGCTAAATGGTAGCAATGGTAATGCTGGAAGCA
>CAZBCV010000159.1:0-7598 GCA_964490495.1 uncultured Aureispira sp.
ACCAGGATTAATACTCATTTTTGGACTATTCAGTTTCAAGTCATATTATGTGCCTATCCAAAACACCTCGCAATATGGTAAAGTATCAGATACAATTCCTGATTTGAATCAAGAGTTTGACACTATTTACACTTTAGATCCCGAAACTTATGTAGAGACTGTCACTATTGTAAAAAAAGCACACATTTCTGCACCAATCAATGAAGATGAAATCATTAGATCAAACCCGGAAATTATAACTTTTTCGGACACAAGCTATGTTATTGATATAGAAACTTTCGAAGAAAAGGTCACGATAAATAACGGTAAAATGGTCAAGGGATACAAAATCCTCATAGATTATGAATTGCAAAATCCTAATCCTGATTTTAAACTTATAGAAAAATGGCAAAATGAGGGAAGGAGAGATTAATATCAGAATATCATATATTTTTAAAATGTTTAGGATACGTCTATCAGCTTTAGCTTTAATAACAACTTGGACCACATTTTTGTCTGCTCAAAACTTAGTCCCTAACCCAAGTTTTGAGAATGTAAAAACTGAAATCAAAGGATTTTCAACATCATCTGATAACTTTCATAGTAAAATTCATGATTGGTTTTCTATTAATGAAGCATCACCCAATATATGGCCATCTTTATTCAATGATGGGCATATGTTAGCGCCCAAAGCCCTATCTGGAGACTATATGGGTTCAGTACAGGCAGTATATGGTAGTGTAAATAGGATAAACCATATGGGATCCTATTTATGTACTACATTGGATGAAATGTTGACACCTAATAAAACTTATTATGTAGAATATGGGATACGTAGAGCAAAATTTATTGATCATCGAATAAACGAGAATGAAAATATGAACCCACTATTTGGAATCTTATTTTTCAAAGACACACTAAAAACTGATAGATGGAAGATGATAGAAGCACAACCACAAATTAAAGGCTCTATAATCAGTAAAATCACCGATAAACAATGGTTTATAGTAGGTCAATATTTCACCCCACAAAATTCTTACAATAAAATGTGTTTGGGTCAATTTTGGGACCAAAATTACCAATATGATTTAATGACACAACAATATTTAATAGACGATGTAGTTGTTAAAGAATTGAGAGATTTTGATTTGCTTGATAAAAACGCACCTTTAGTAATAGGAAATATAATTCCACTTAATAATGTAGAATTTGTAAGTGGTAAAACAGAACTAGCTGAAAATCAATCCATCAATGTATTAAACCAATTAGTATCCTTCCTTAACAAAAATCATCATATCCGAGTCAGAATAAATGGTCATACAGATAATGTAGGTAGTAAAGAATCCAATTTATCATTGTCTCAAAACAGGGCCCAATACATAGCAGATTATCTTATCCAATCTGGCGTAGATAAAAACAGAATTGAATGGCAGGGTTTTGCTGATGAAAAACCCATCGCTGATAATACCACGGAAGAGGGAAGAGCAAAGAATAGAAGAGTGGAGTTTGAAATAATAGAATGATAAGGCAGTAATCCAAAAATATATTGTTGGATTAAGTCCATTTTGTTGATGGGTAGATTTTGTTTCATTCGTGTTATTAATTCTAAAAATTTGTGGACTTGTGCTCCATTGCTCCATCTAATATTCAATACAAAGCATAGGGAAAAGTGTCTTTTACAAGCATAACAGTTAGTCAATAAAGGTCTAAAAAATACAATTTTCACACATATATTTAGCAAATTTGCAAGGCTAACTCCGTTTTCTTTTCAATATGAATATCTTAAACAAAATTAGTTTTACAGTTGTTAGATATGCGTGTATGAAATTTGAATTTAATTTTAAAACTGACGATAACCATGACAATTAAAAGAACTAAATACTCCATTTTCCTTATTCTTGGGTTAATCATAGCTTTTATAGAACCTCTCAGTGCTCATTTTTTTAAAGACTATAACTTTAGTACTCTTGAACTCCCCAAACAAAATTTATTCAATAAATACTCCCAATTTACTTATTCTGATACGATAATTGGAATAAAAGAACACAATATTCAAAAAAAGAAAATAGTAGCTCCCTTTTATAATTTTGGAGTGAGTACCATTTTTTCTGCGTCTGAAAGATCTGGAAAAATAGATGCACGTTGGTTAAGGGTTGATGCTGGGGCGGGTATTAGGTTGTTCTCGTTTTTGGATAATGAAATAGGAATGGGTATGCGATATTTCTACGACACAAATAGTTTTTTATTTCCATTGTATGGTGGTGGTGGTTTTAGTGTACCCATCAAAAATAATAGGATATTTTTAAAGACCTATCTTGGCCGAAGTTTTACATCTTCACAGTTTCATTTCGATAATGGCTTTTATTTTGCTTCTCAAATCGGTTACGAGTTTACTTTCTTCAAAATTGTTAATTCCTATCTATCAATAGGTTTGGAGTCCTTTCAAACCGATAAATCTTTTTTAGGAATATTTTTCCCAATGACAACGGGCTACTTTTTCTCTTTGGGCTTAAGTTTTAAATAGTTTTTTCTCACTTATCATTTTCTAAATCGTATTTATATTGGTTTAGGTTTATGTTTTTTACATAATTGACTATGTATTGTTTTATAGATATTTATAATATGTTTGATGAATGGATTACAAAATATGTTTATATTTTACCCTACAACGATAAAAATAGAAATTCCTTAGTTCATCCTTATTTAGAATATTCTTCCAAATTTTTTCTGCTTATTTCCCTTGCTATCTAAAAATTCCATTACTTTTGCCACTAATTATTTATTATGTTTTTATCCATAGATATAGGCAACTCCAATATTGTCATAGGGCTACACAACGGCTTGGATTGGCTTCATACTTTTAGGTACGAAACCAAAGATGTACAACCTGTCTTTTATTATGAGAGTGGTCTGAAAAATATATTTTTAGAATGGGGTATCACTTCCTATGATATTCGTATTTGTGGAATAAGTAGCGTAGTTCCCCACCTCAATTCTTTAATCAAAGAAGCCGTATTTAATGCCATTGGGCAGCAACCTATTATCATAAATCCCTCTATGATTAAAAATTTGGATATGCATGTGCCCTCACCCTACGAGATTGGGAGTGATTTGGTATGCAATGCTTATGCAGCTATTCAAAATCATTATTCACATTGCATTATTGTCGATTTCGGGACTGCTCTTACATTTACAGTGGTCGATTCTTCCAAAGGTATTCAAGGCGTCAGCATAGCGCCAGGACTCAAGACTGCCATAAAATCATTGTTTATAAATACCGCACAATTGCCAGAAGTTCCACTTGAATTGCCATCATCATATATTGGTCACGACACGGTCAGTGCCATTCAGTCGGGTGTTTTGTACGGATATGTCGGCATGGTAAGAGGCATGGTCAATGGGCTAAAAGAAGAGTTTGGGTCTCATTACAAAGTTATTGCTACTGGTGGTTTGTCAGCTGTTTTACATCCATTGGAAGATGTTTTTGATGGGATTGATAAGTTGTTGACCCTAGATGGATGTCGATTAATATGTGACCCAAAAGTTTGATTTTCTTCGTAAATAGGGTCTGCTGAATATGTCAACAACTGTCGTAGATATATCCTAAAATTCTATAATCAATCTTTTACCAATAAAATCCTTAAGATGGAATTAATGAATAAAGTATAAATTGCCTTATTTGGGGTTCTCCAATTGGTTAGGTGTCCGTTCAAAAAACAAGCGATAGTGAGCGGTGAATAAAAAGTGCGTCTATCGCCTTGTTGAATAATTAAAGAAAGGTAGAATGTTATGGCGATAGAAAAAGCAATGTGTTCTTTTTCAAGAAAATGACCATGCTGATTGAAGTTCAATCAGTTCCTTCATTTTTGAGTGATTCCGTATCACTCAAATCTCGTCAGTTTGACGAGACCATTCAGTCACCTTTTTTTGAACTAGACTTTTTGGGTTACTTTTTGTGGCAATGACAAAAAGTAACTGCCGTCCGCATAGGACAAAGCTTTATTAAAGTGCAAAGGTTTTACTATAGGGTGCTTAAAAACCGTGCACTAATTAAAATACAAAAATACGATATAATATTGTAATTCAACAATAAGTTCTCTTATCAACTGACGCTAAATCCTTATCTTAACTCAGAAAAATAGAAAGTATTGTCGTGTCAATAAAATCTTGCACTATGAGTTAAAATCACTCCTTACTATGACTTAAGTCACTTTACTTTCTATAATAATGAACTACCTTTGTTATGATTTAAATTTAACATAAAAAATTTATTATGAACACTCAAGATTTACTTTCTTTAACAGTGGGTGAGGTGATGACAGCACATCCTATCACCGTTAAAACTGATACTATTCTCAAAGAAGTCAATCAGATTTTTGAACGTGAAAGTATTCACCATGTCCCTGTGGTGGACGAGTATGGAAAGTTTCAGGGCATCATTTCTAAAAGTGATATGCTGTTACTTTTAGATTGGGGGACTAAGGTCAATCTTCCAGCAAGTTTGAGAAAGAACACATTCCTTCTGACCAGTAATTTAGCTAAAGATATCATGGAAACAAGTGTAATGAAAGTAACACCCCATGATAGTATTCGCAAGTGTGTCCAAATATTTAAGGAAAATTATTTTAGAGCCTTACCAGTCATTGATGAAAATCAAAAAGTTGTAGGAATCATCACCACTTACGATCTTATGTTATTGGCTTATACAGAAATACCTACTTTACAAATAGGGAAATAAGATCTTAAATAACTAAAGGAAAGTAATTAAAACTCATTTTTGTAATAGAAATAGGGTTTTTAGAACTTTCCTAAAATAATAAATAATAAAAAAAATCAAACCCAATGAAAATATCATCAGAAACCACAGTACAAGAGGTTTTCAATCAATTCACTCAGTATTTTCCTTATTTGAAAATTGAGTTTTATAAGTCTTCGCACCAAGATAGTGAAGGCTCTAAAGTCGAAGACCAAGTATCTCACTCTACCTTACTCGGAGAACTCAACCCCAACATAATTGAAGCCACTTTTGATATTTATCCCGCTATGAGTGTTGCTGATTTCGAGAAGCTGATGCGTGATTCTTTTGGTCTTAATGTGCAAGTATTTCGCAAGTCCAACAGTATTTGGCTTCAAACTACCGCTACCGATGCTTGGTCTTTAGAAAAACAAAATGGTAAAGGAGAACGCTCCACAGTGGACTATGATATTCAGCCCATTGAAATGAAAGATTTTGATTTAGATTGAAAAACGTGATTATTGTTCAAAGACATAATATTAAAGTTGTGAAGTAAATTTCGTTTTAATAACTACTTTATATTTGGTTTGACACTATATTACCTGTCTTTTCATTTACGTAAAAATTGACTGACATGAGACAATCAGGCTTAAAGTTTCTTTTGTTAAGAAAAAACTTCACATAATTGTCTTAACTAATTGAACTGGGTTATAAAGTTTGATAATGTATTTTATTCAATTGTAATTCAGATGATTTCCCAATGGTTTTTTTAGATTTTTTATGATATCATTGGTGAAAATAATGGCACCTTTAGTCCTAAGGTGAGTTTCATCGAAGTAATAATTCTTATCTGTATAAATAGGATTTTTTGTATCGTATTTAATAAACGTGAAATTTGGATGAGTAAGAGATCTCATTCTCATTTCAAATTCATTGTTTTCTTTTCTGAAATTGGGCGAAAAGACCATTATTAGTTTAATATTCGAGGCAAGACATATATCCTGAAAAGATAAAAAAGAAGCAGTTTTTTCTGAAAGCTCTGATAATGTATCATAAGGATTGTTAAAGGTCTTAAATGTAAAGTCTCCTTTTTGAGTTGGGTTGTCGATAGGCATAGACCCACATTTTAGTATTGTGCCATATTCAGGAATATTATTGGTCCTTAAGTCAAAATTTTTCTTATTTATTCTTGCAAGCGCGAAATAATTTGATAGTATATTTTTTTGTTCTCGCCTTATCATCTCATCATTAATATGGTCATACTTTACTAATGGGTATAGGACATCATATCTGTACTTCAGGGTTTCGCTTTTCAATAATTGTTGTGGCTCGTCCAAAAAGAGCAATATTGTATTTGGTTTTTCATTAAACTTTAAAAGAGATTTAAGTATGAATTCATGAAACTCAATCCCTGAGCCAGGATATGATAAATTAAATGCGGATAAATTAAATGAATCCTGTAGCATACTAGCTATCAGGTTTCTAGCTCCACGTGAAGACCCCATTATAATTATTTCTTTATTCATTTGCCCATTAATTACTCTTTCTAGCCGATTATCTGAACAAAGATGAGGTGATAAGAATATAAATACATAAAATAACTTTTCTATTATGAAAAAAGATAACATGAATATGAGCGTATTTCTTATAAATTTTATCATAATTCAAAATTGAAAATAAATAAATTCTTGTTCTTGTGGACTTGACATTATAAATATACTGGCTAAAATTGCAAAATAGAATCCCCATCTATAAATTTTATTCCATGAAAGCCCAATATTTTCAATAGCATATTGAGATGACCTTCCTACCCATTCAATCCCCATAAATATAATTATAATGATTATGATTATTTTGGCTTCATAAATTCTTTCAAAATGAGGCATTGTAAAAAATGATATAGAAAAAATTTCACAAAAATAGTTCAATGCATGTTTGACATTATGCGCTCTAAAAAATATCCAGGCTAAGACTGTGAGTATAAATGTCGTAATAATTGAAAAAATATCATAGATATTTGGGATGAGTCTTCCTAAGGCTACTGTGTCTAAATTTTTCCGATTTTTATTAGTAATTATCAGTGGTAAATAATAAATGGCATTAAGAAAACCCCAAATGATAAATGTCCAATTGGCTCCATGCCATAGCCCACTTACAATGAAAACAACGAAAATATTTCTGATTTTATTCCATGTAGTTCCTGTGCTACCACCTATGGGTATAAATAGGTAATCTCTGAACCATGTAGAAAGTGATATATGCCACCGTCGCCAGAATTCGGCAATATCTCTAGAAAAATAAGGAAAATTAAAGTTCTGTTTTAGTTCGAAACCCATGAGGCGTGATGTTCCAATAGCCATATCAGAATAGCCAGAAAAGTCTCCATATATTTGGAATGAAAAGAATATAGCTCCTAACATAAGTGTGCTTCCCGAATAATTGATAGAGTTATCAAATATCATGTCGGAATATTGTGCACAACTATCAGCTATAACTATTTTTTTGAAAAGACCCCACAAAATTTGGCGCAAACCATCTACGCTTTTTTGATAGTTGAATGTTCTTTTGCTCAAAAATTGCGGAAGTAAATTTGTGGCTCTTTCGATAGGTCCAGCAACCAATTGAGGAAAAAAGCTTACGAACGCAGCAAAAGAAATAAAATCTTTGGTGGGTGATATTTTTTTCCTATACACATCTATTGTATAACTTAAAGTTTGAAATGTATAAAAACTTAAACCAATAGGAAGTATGATGTCTAAAGTATTAGCCTGTATTTCTTGACCCAATATTGTAAAGGCTGTAATGAAATTTTCAATGAAAAAATTGCAATACTTAAAAAATATTAATACTCCTATGTTAATTACAATACTGGTCCATAGTAGTT
>CAZBCV010000160.1:0-7554 GCA_964490495.1 uncultured Aureispira sp.
TTGTTGTTATTATTTTTTGCATGGATTGGCTCTATAATGCGTTGAATCAGTTAGGAACTGAACAGTTTTGGGTTTTTTGACGTTATTGAATTTTGATAAAATAATTAAACAACTCAAATAAAGATAATGCTTACAGTACAACCACAATACATAACAGACCACTTAGGTAAAAAAATATCCGTTGTACTTCCTGTAAATGATTTTAAAGCCATTATGGATGAACTCGAAGAACTAGAAGATATAAAGCTTTATGACGATGCCAAAAAAGAAGATACTAGTGAACGCATTTTATTTTCTGATTACTTAAAAAAACGAAAGGCAAAAAATGCTAAATTCCTACATGATAAAAACTTTAAACTCACACTTTGGGGTAATGAAGCATTACTATTTAATTTTGTTTTGTATGATTTAAATGGATCTAAGATAACGGACGGAAAGTTTTAATATGGCGAAAATAATATAGATTTAACACATTTAAGATCTGGTTTTTACTTTATTAGATACACTGATGGAAAAATAGTTCCAAAAACGATTAAAATTTTTATTCCTTAATTTTTTATATTTACCTTTTATGAAACATTTATTTTTTTATTTTGCAATGATTTCGTTATTTGTCATGTCATGTGATAATGAAGAATTTAACAACACTAGTATTGTAGGTACATGGGAAGGCGATAGAATTATTATAAGACATCCCTTGGATGTGCCAACAGCGGTAGATACTTCTATTTATTTTTTTAAATATGATTTTCGAGAAGATGAAACGGTGATAATTGAAGATTTACTTAGGAGAGATGTTGCACTTATCGACACTCTTAGTTATAAATTTGATAGCAATACCAAATACTTATACCTTATCAGAGGTGACCTTAATGAACCACTCCCAGAGCTAAACATGCCTGTTCTCGCACTAATACATTTCAAAGTTACTAAGATAAATGACCTTGAACTTCATATATTAGAAAATACAGAGCTATTTAATTGGGGAGAATCTACTTACATCAAAGTAGAAAACATACTGACGAAAAAATAAGACGCTTTTAAAAACAATTTCAAACCAAGTAATTATATAAGTTTAAAGAATAAATTTATGATAAATGATTATTAAAAAATCACATGAAAGAGGTGTTATTTTTATAGTATTAAAAAATATTATTTTTGGCTTATTACTTCTATTATTTTACCTAAATGTGGATTATTTATACAAACAAGCTTTGCTATTAGGCGGGAAAGAAGTGACAAAACTAAACGCCGTATCAACTATATATAAAGCTTCTTATAAAGATAGCTTAAATATTCAAGAATTGGACTATATTAAAAAAGCTATCCCGATAGTTGATAACTTTCTAGGTATATCTGTACCTATTAAATTCGACATTTACTTTAAGTCTGGAGATTGTTCCGGCCTAACTTTGCCAAAATCTAAATTGATAATTATGAATTATTGTGTCGAAAATTTTAGTCCATTTGTACATGAATATATTCATGTCATTTTTGGCGTTTTCGATGAATTATGGTTCCAAGAAGGTTTTGCAACTTACCTTTCTCTATATATCCTATCAGAATCGCCTCTTAAAGGAATTAAAGACCAGAATACTCTTTATTTTTTTGATGCATGGTATAGTGATAAACATACAAATGTAAATTGGTATGATAGAGAAAAATTATCATATATAGATGACTTAAAACTAAAGTATAATAGAAAAGATGTAATTTCTATCCTTAAATTTAATAAAAAAGTCAAATTTGAAGATCTCCCCGATCCTGTGGAATTTTATAGATTATCCTCAGCTTTTTGTGAGTATTTGTCTCATGAAATAGGTATTAAAAAATTAATAGAAATAGCACATTTAAAGACCTGGTCAAATAAGTCTATTATAAAAATAGGACTATATCAAGATATTGATTTACAGATGTACTTCGATAATTGGCTCCAGGAATTTAAAGCTTTGTAAAAAGACAATTATGACTCAATCTAATTTAGCGCCAAGTAAATCATTTATAATAAAAAGTAGAGGTAGAATTGAAGTTGGAAAAATTTTAAATTCATTAAAATTTAAAGACACTTCTTTTATATATGAGCAGAAATTGGGCTATAATTTGTCCTACATTAGCGATGAATATCAGTTCCATGTTGTCGATAGGTTTGCTAGTTTTCCTTTATATTATGCTATGGTAAATGGTCAGCTGCACGTTTCCGATGCGGTAAGTGAATTGACATCATTTATCGATAAGGTAGAATTTGATGCAATAGGTTATGCTAGTATCGGAGGACAATGGTCAAATATAAGAACTCAGAACACCCCAATTAAAGGTATTTTCAGACTATTACCAGGGCACTATCTCAAATATGAAAATAAAAAAATATTTATTATTAAATATTGGTCATTTACAGATTTCAATAACAGTGATTTTAAAGGATCATTTGGCGAAGCTGCGGAAGAATTAGGATATTTAATTAGAACTTCCGTGAAAAAGCATTTAGACCTTTCCGAAAGCAATGCAATGCACTTGAGTGGAGGGCAAGATAGTGGCGTCATTGCTTCTCTAGTCTGCCAATTTTCAAATCAAGAAAATTTTGCCTATGTCAGGGCGAGGAATAAGGAAATAATATCTAAAGGAATTTGGGAGTGTAACATCGTTCATCAGTTTTCAAACCATTATCCAAATTTGAAAACGATATATGCCTTTGAACTTGAAAGTGCCATCCACAAAAATTTTAATGAGATCGATAATTGGTTTGGTATTACAAATCAAGATATTCAAAATAGAATTGCTCATAATGTTTCTTCAAAAAAAATGAAATATATCTTGACAGGCTTAGGAGGAGATGAAATAGCAAGTTATGGATTTGCTTTTCAAAATTATGCTTACTTCATAAATATGGATTGGCAGGCAAAACTTCATCTTGCTTCAAAAATCAAAATTAAAAATAATGCGTCCAAGCTATTAAAGTTATTAAATAATGATAAAGCAGAATTTTCGGATTCAATAAAATACCTTCATCCGCTATATGACGGGGAAAATAGAAATTTTTGGTATTGCAAAAACCATATAAGAGAATGTCGTAAAATATTTAGTATTCCACTTTCTAATCCAATTATATATCCAGCGAGTAGAGAATATAGACTAAAACTTCTAGATAGAAGCTTTTTTACATATCGATCAGATCTTTGGAACTATATGGGTAAAAAGTTCGGGGTTGACTATCTACATCCTCTTTTGGAAGTAGATCTCGTTCAATTCTGTACTTCATTGCCTTCTAAATTTTTCAAGAATCAAGACCATAGAGCACTTTTCAAAACAGCACTTAAAAGTCATATTCCTGAAGATTTATTGGTAGGAGGCAAGAGACCAGTTTTTGGTGTAAATGAAGAAAAATTTATTTTAAATGACTTAATGCAAAACACAATCCACTTATTAAATATGAGCTCAGAGATGAGTACAACATTTGCAGCATCTGTTTATGATTTTAAAAAGATCGAAACTTCATTGAAAATATTACATGGAAAATTGTCAACCGTTAGACCTAATCAATTTTATAGATTAGGTATGTTTAAGTCAGTATTGACGAATCTTAATGAAGTATTTTATAAACATGCTACTTATTTAAACAAATTTTTTTAAACTCTGTTATTTTCTCTTAATAAAAACAAAAAGCCCTTGGTAAATATTGGCTTTTTCATAATATAAAAATAAACATATGCCATTTAATAAATTGTTTACATTATTGATGTTTTGTCTTTTACTTTCATGTGTTAAAGAGGATGAAGCTAACATAGCTTTTCCATCAACATATTTACTTAATCAGGGAAAGTATGTCTCGGAAACAAATTTCCAATGGACCAATGAAACTTGGGTTCAAGTCAGTCAAGAATCTCATCCAAAAGCTGAACAAATAGCTTTTTTAAAAGATAGTTTAGATTTGGTAATTCAGCAATTGAGAACTTTTGGAACTTTTGAAAGTATTATAATACATGATGATAAAAATTTGAGTATTAAATTTATTTCTGGAGCAGAGGAAGTAACTGAAACGACTCCATATACGTTGGATGGAGTTAAGTTAAAATTGGGCAATGAATTGAAAAATTTTGATTTTGAATTCAGTCAGGACTTTTCCGAGCTTTATTTATGTAATTATATGTTGTATCCATTCGGTACTTTGGAAAATGGTCAAACATTTGCTTTGCCAGAGTTTGATTATTGTACAGGCTTATCTTCTATTGAACAAGTAGAGGTCTATAATTCTAGCCATCAAAATATTGAGATGGAATTTATTAGTGTAACTTATTTTGATACTGTATTCAAGAAGCTTTGATTTTGAGGGTTTATTAATATTTATTTAAAAGAATTTGTTGTTATTATTTTTTGCATGGATTGGCTCTATAATGCGTTGAATCAGTTAGGAACTGAACAGTTTTGGTTTTTTGACGTTATTCAATTTTGATAAAATATTTTTCTAAAACCCAATAAAAATAAAATATGAGTTTAACAGTAGGAAGTACGGCTCCAGATTTCACTCTAAAATCAAGTGAAAAGAGCGATGTTTCATTGAGTGATTACAAAGGCAAAAATGTTGTAGTTTTGTTTTTTCCGTTGGCATTCACAGGGGTATGTACCACTGAGTTGTGTTCTATCAGGGATACAAAGGCGGATTATGAGGCCTTAGATGCAGAAGTATTGGCAATATCTGTTGATTCTTTATTTACGTTAGATAAATTTAAACAAGAGCAAGGCTACAATTTTCCTATGTTGTCAGACTGGAACAAAGAAGTATCAGCAGCATACGGGGCTTTGTATGACGAGTTTGTGTTAGGAATGAAGGGGGTTTCTAAAAGGTCGGCTTTCGTTGTGGATAAAAATGGTGAAATAAGATATGCAGAAGTTTTGGAAAATGCTGGAGAACTTCCTAACTTTGCGGCAATAAACGAAACATTGAAATCCCTTTAACGTTTTGTAAAGGATAAACTTTTAAAATATTATACCAATATGTCTATTAAGTACGAAGAATTTGAAGATGTGATGACCGAAGATGTGTCCACACCCACAGAAAAGGCGCAATTATTGGTCTATAACGATGATTTTAATACTTTCGATTGGGTCATAAAGTGTTTTATGGAAATATGTGAGCATACCCATGAACAAGCTGAACAATTGTCAATTTTGGTACATTTCAAAGGTAAGGCCATCGTCAAAACTGACGCTTATGAAAAAGTTAAGCCAATGAAAGATGCTCTTGTGGATAGAGGTCTTTCAGCGGTGATAGAGACTTTTGTGGAGGATTAAAGAAAGAGAGGTCATACTTTCTTTTATGTTTTCAGGTAATAATAAAATAGTGAGGTGGTTTCAGTATATTCGAAACCACCTTTTTTGTATTATGAATATTGAATTAAATCATACAGTATATTTTCCACATCCTTTGACGGTACATAGGGATGGCATTTTAGCTTTAGATGGCGATTTATCAATGGAAAGGTTACTTTTGGCCTACAATTATGGTATTTTTCCATGGTATAATGAGGGTGATCCTATCATCTGGTGGTGTCCTATGCCAAGATTTGTTATCTTTCCAGAGCGGGTGAAAGTGGCCAAAAGCATGCGCACCTATTTTAATAATAACAAATATAGAGTGACCTTTAATACATATTTTGAAGATATCATAAACTTTTGTAAGTATGCGCCTCGAATGGGTCAATCTGGTACTTGGATCAATGAAGAAATCATTCAATCATACACCACATTGCACAAAAATGGCTTTGCTACATCTGTCGAAGTGTGGGAAAAAGAAGAATTGGTAGGGGGCTTATATGGCGTTCACATTGGTCAAGTCTTTTTTGGGGAGTCTATGTTCAGCCTCAAAAGTAATGCGTCAAAGTTTGGCTTCATATCTTTGGCACGTCAACTTCAGGAGCAAGGATGTGTATTGATAGATTGCCAACAACCCAATGACTTTCTCAAAAGTTTAGGAGGGGAATTTATTTCAGGTGAATTATTTCACAAAGTTTTGAAAGATAACAGGTTGTTGGGACTAAAAAGGTAATGGAAATGTAGGTGGGTCAATATTTTTGACTCCTACAGTCCATCACAAATTATTAATTTAATTTTATCTCGGATTCCTATCCAAAAACTCATCATAAAGCAAAGTTTGTCTGCTTTCTAATGGGATGTTCCATCCTTTGATAAAGAGTTTATTGATCTTAGTTTTGGTCTCAAAAGGATCACCGTCTGATACGAATATATTGGCAACTTTGCCGACTTCGATACTACCGTATTTGTCTGCTACACCAAATATCTCCGCTGCGTTTATGGTCACTGACTTGAGGGCATCCTCTTTACTCATTCCATAAGCTACTGCAAAACCTGCATTAAAAGGAAGGTTTCTTGAATTGGCTCCATCATCTGTTCTTAAAGCTACTTTTACTCCCGCATTTGACATGATGCCCGCATTTTTGTAAGCTACATCGTATCTATCATGGTTTCGTCCGGGTAATGCAATGATAGGGCCTGTAATCACGGGTATATTGTATTTTACCAATGAATCAACTGTTCTCCATCCTTCTGACACTCCCATGAATACTGTCTTGAGTTTGTATTGGTTCACCCATTGGATAGCCGCTAAAATATCTTCTTTTTTATTGACTTCTATAAATAGTGGGGCTTGTCCTGTGACTATAGGTAGCATAGCATCAAGTGGTGCATTATTTCTGAGCCAAACTTCATTTTGGACTCGGGCTGTTGAATCCATTTTTGCATATTTTTGTGCGCTTTCTATAGCTTCGTTGATAGATTTTTGAGCTTTTTCCGTATCTTTTTTTATTTCTTCTTCTGATCGCCTGTCCCATCTTCCTCTTTTGCCGCCTGATGGAAATCTCAAAATGACTCCTTCTGCACCTGCACTCATGTATTCCGGACTGTATCCAAATAAATCAATTAAAGCGCCCGTGCCAGGAAATAAACTGCCTTCAGGTTTAGTAAATACTGTTGTGATACCGTTTACTCTAGTGACTGGTATAGCCACTGCATTGGGATTGACAGCGGTTAAAGCTTTCATGTGTGGATTGAAACTACCCATTTCCCTGAAATCGTTCGTCACGGAGACAGCATCAATTTCATTGAGTCCCAATTTGCTACCGCTATCTATAAAGCCAGGGTAGATGTGTTTCCCTTGACAATCAATAACAATTGTTTCGGCTGAGGCAGCTATATTGCCGCCTACTTGCGCTATCTTACCATCTTCTATAAGTACATCACCCTCAAGATCACCTTTAGTCATCGTATGAACAGTACCTGATTTTAGAAGAAAGACACCTTGAGTGGCTTTCTGAATTTGTTGTCCCAATATCAACGAATGGCATCCTATCACCACACAGAATAGTATATATAATTTAAATCTTTTCATTTTTTATATCAATTTTATCTTTTATTATAACTGATTTCTCTCCGTTTCTAACTTCTAATTTCTAACTTCTAACTTAAAAAAATGTCTCACAGATTTATCGGATTTCGCAGATGATATTACTTTTCTAACTTCTAATTTCTAACTTCTAACTTAAA
>CAZBCV010000161.1:0-7538 GCA_964490495.1 uncultured Aureispira sp.
AACATATATTTCCCCCTTCCTATTCCGCTACCAAAAGATTGCAGCCGCGCCATTCTGTGGCCTCTAACCTACCCAAAATTTCAAATTTTTCATAGGGGCGCAGGATGCCCAAATCTTCGGTTTGGATGAATGCGCAACTGTCTATATTGGCAAGATCTGTGAGGCAAATAATACCCGGCTTATTGATTTTTTCAGGGCTCAATGGGTCGTTGATCTGATAAGTGGACACCATAAGATAGGGATTGTTTTGAAACTGAACTTCATTGGTGGCATAGGCTTGTGACATCAATTCTGTCATACCGTATTCAGAACATATTTGAAAAATATTCCACTTTTTCTTTATAATATTATGAAATTCATCTTTGGTAATTTCTTCTTTTTGCCCTTTCATTCCTCCAGTTTCTACCACTGTGAGCTCGGGAAAGTCAAGGTTATAATTTTCGCAAAAATCTAGTAAAGAGTAGGTGACGCCCCAAAGTATTGTAGGGATTTTTTGTTGTTGACAATGGTGCAAGGTATCGTACAATTTTTTATGATCGTAGAGATAAAAGCCACTTTCTGCATGCTGAGACGTATGGATAAAATGTTGCATCATAGCGATTAGGGATGAGTCTTCACGCTCTAAATAGCCCGGCAAAAGAGCTAGAAAACAATAATTTTCTAGGGGCCCAAAGTGATTTTCCCATATTTTCTGGGTGTGGTTAAGATAAAAGGGTAGGTCAGCCACATAATGTTTGGAAGGTGATTGACCTGTGGTGCCACTACTCGTAAAAATCTTTTCTGCCGTTAATAAACCACTGATAACTTTATGTTTTTTAAAGGCACTAATGGGCAAAAAGGGAATTTTTGAAATGTCTGTGACTGTGGTAGGTGTTTTACCCAAATTATCACAATAGCTCTGATATACTTCGTTGTAGAGATACTGATATTCGTATAAGTCTAGAATGAACTTTTCTTTATCCTGAGAGCTATTCCACCCATCATTGAGCCGCAAAAATAATTGTTTTCTGTGGAAAGTTGGAGATGGAATATTTGTTGAAAAATTCTTCAATATAAATAATGAATTTAAACACTCAAAACAAGGTTAATTAATGTCCAATAGTTCGATTGGGAATAACATGTGAATTGATTTTTGTCCATCATCAATCTTAAGAATCCATTCATCTACTAGTGGAATCATGACATTTTTATTTTCATAATTGACTATGGCGATGAGTTGTTGTGGATGTTCTTGTATCTCTATGATGGTACCTACTTTTTGTTCATTATTATACACCATATAGTCCTCTAAATCTTGTTTTGTTTTTTTATTGAAATACGCATCGGATATGATTTCGTTTTCTCTGAGATATATTTCTTTGAGATTAAACTTTAGGGCATCTTCCGGTGCGTTCACTTCTTCAAGTTTTAATATGAGGCTTTGGTGGGTATCTCTTACATACTCAATAAAAAAAGGAACAAAAGACCCTCTCAATTTCAAGAAAATATGGTTTTTGGACTCGATATCCTCCCAAAAATCTTCTCCAATATCGATTTTTATTTCACCTTGGGTACCAGTGGGTTTAAGAATCTGGCCGATGGGTATATATTGTGGTGAGGTGTACATTTTTATTGGTATTCTATCAAAGTAAGATGATGTATAAAACCACGAGTGATTTTTTCATTCCAAGGTCTTGTGGTTTGAGAGGGATTAAGCTCGAGAACCAACATTGTTTTTTCTAATAATCCTATGTTTTCTGCATATATTTCTTTGACGTCTCTTTTGTCAAGGATGGATTCATCTTCTACAAGATTGATGTGACAAGTTTTGACGTTCGTTCCTTTAAAATCGTAATCTTGGCCCACCTTTTCTATACGATGGCGCCAGTCTTTATATACGTCCATGACTTCGCCACCTATTATTATTTTATTGGATTTATCCACAAAAACGTTGCCATCAAAGCGTTGATTCTCCTTTATTGGAAATACCAATTTTACCAGTTTTATATTTTCTTCTTTTCTTATGGCTCTAGTTTTGTCCACGTAAGCGGTAAATGTGTTGAGCCTTGTCCATGCATCATCATTATTTCGACGCATCGACCTGAATATTTTATATTCTTTATTACCTTCAATGTCTTCAGTAAAATCACCCACTTCCTCTCTTATAAATGATCTAAATGTATCTATTTGAGTGCCGCCTCTTGAATAGATGATACTGTCCGACTGATATATCCATGTTTTTCCAGTTTGGAGCGGGAAGTATTCATACCCAAACATGGATGTGTCTGCCTCTTCCGTATTTTGTGTACATGAAAAAAGCAATAAAAGAGCTAAAACCGATAAATAATTAAAATTCATAATGTATTTTTTATTGAAATTCATATAACGATATGCTAATGTGATTTATTTTAAAAAACTTTAGAAATTAGAGCTATTTTTGATAATGCCGCCACCAATCACATCGTCGCCTTCATAAAAAACGGCAGATTGCCCAGGTGCTATACCTTTCACGTGGGCAAAGAACTCCACCCTTACATTGTCATTTTGTGGATGCAGGGACGACATCACGCCTTTGTCATTGTATCTCACTTGTGTCACGGCTTCCATTCCTTCGGGTATCGATTCATACTTCATAAGGTTGATTTGTCCTACATTCATGCCATTACGCATCAGTTCATCTACCTCGCCTAAAACCACAGTATTGGTTTCGGGGATGATATCGGTGACAAATTTTGGGGTTTTGAAACCACCACCTAAGCCTTTGCGCTGTCCAATAGTGTAGAATGGATACCCATCATGAGTCCCTAATAGTTCACCTTTGGCATTGACAAATGTACCCCCTTTGACTTTTTCTTCAAGTCCCGGCACCCGTCTTTTCAAAAAACCTCTATAGTCATTGTCAGGAACAAAACAAATTTCGTAGCTTTCTGGTTTTTTGGACAAGGCTTCATAACCGAAATCTTTGGCCATTTGTCTGATTTCTGGTTTGCTGAAGGAGCCTAGAGGAAAATTACTTCTATCTAAGCAATGTTGTGTCAATCCCCAAAGGACGTAAGACTGGTCTTTTCTGTCGTCTTTGCCTTTAGATATAAATTTTCTATTGTTGTGTTCCTTTATGATGGCGTAGTGTCCTGTGGCAATAAACTCACAATCCATGGCATCTGCTCTTTTGAGTAGTGCGCTCCATTTGATGTGTGTATTGCATAAGACACAGGGATTAGGCGTGCGGCCCGCAATGTATTCTTCCACAAAATTATCAATGACATAGTCTCCGAATTCTTCTCTGATATCGACAATAAAATGATGGAAACCCATATTTACGGCAACTTCTCTAGCGTCATTGATGGAGTCTAAAGAACAACAACCCGTTTCCTTTTTTGAGCCACCAGCAGAGGCATAATCCCATGTTTTCATGGTGATACCTACGACTTCATACCCTTCTTCGTGCAGCATCATTGCAGCTACAGTGCTGTCAATACCACCACTCATGGCCACTAATACACGTCCTTTCTTACTCATTGAATACTCTTTTGGTAAAAGTTAAATATGTTCAGAAACAAAAGAATTGTAAGTTAGTTTGAAAAAAGGGAAGAGTAGTATCGCTAAATATAATCCACATCTACCGCATACGTATCATTCATCAAGAAACTCAATCCTTTATTCATATCAAATCCTTCAAAAACAACTTTGTGTAAGACTTGGACAATGGGGAGATTTAATTTTTCATTTTTGGCCAGTTGATTGATTATCTTAAGTGTGCGTACACCTTCTACTACTTCCGATGACGTATCCATGATGTGTTGAAATTTTTCGCCAGAGGCCAATCTTTTACCAAACGTATAGTTTCTACTGTCTTCACTTGTAGCCGTAGCTATGAGGTCTCCAATACCGGCCACACCAAGATAAGCCGTGCTCGTTGTGCCCATAGCAGTGCCAAAATATATCATTTCTCTTAGTCCTCTTGTGATAAGCAGGGATTGCATATTTTTTCCCATACCCATACCTGCTAGAATACCAGAAGCTAAGGCAATAATGTTTTTGAAGATGCCAGCTATTTCGGCTGCTTTCAAATCATGAGATCCAAAGGCGAAAAATTTATTACTGCTGAGCACTTCTTGTGCTTTGGCGATGACTTCATCAAATTCTGAGGCGATAACTGTGGCTGCGGGCTGTCCAGAGAGTATTTCCTTTGCTAAGTTAGGCCCTGAAATACAACCCACTCTTATCACGTTGCTTTCTTGTTTGATCACCTCCGTCATAGTGCACACATCGTTTTTACTAAAATGGAGGTTTTGCCAGTTTTCGTCCGATATTTTACTTACGTCGAGGCCTTTGGTGCCATGAATCATAATATGTGCCGGCGTCAAATAGTCTCTAAAACTTTTGACCATCTCACGAAAATTGCTAGAAGGTACCACAGCAAAAAGCAGAGTACATTTGGATGTGATTTCAGCTATATCTGTGGTAGCAGATACATTCTCGCGCAACTTATAGCCTAAGTGTTCTTTATTGGTATTGATTTCTTCTGCTATTTTTGGACTTCTTGTATAGAGTATCACGTCCGCATTGCGCGAAAGTATTTTTGTCAAAGTAGTCCCGAAACTACCAGAACCAATAATGCCAACAGGACGCTTCATGTGTTTATTATTTCTTTTTCTTTTGCTCTTGAATTGCCTGTTGTTGTTTCATGGCTTCCTCAAGTCTAGCTGTAAAACCTGATTTTTTCTTGGGTTTTGACTTTTCTTTGAGGAGTTCTGTCCGTATTTTGGCCTCGTCAAATACAAATTTTTTGGTCACAATGGTTTGAAGGATATTGATTAAATTACTGAAAAACATATAACAAGTCAAACCAGCTGCATAACTATTGAAAAAGCCTAAAAACATAATGGGCATAAAATATTGTACATACTTCATAGCTGGATTGGCAGACAGATCCATATTTTGCATGTTGTAATAAGTATAGACTATGGTAGATACCGCCCACAATACAGTAAACAAACTGATATGGGTACCCATAAATGGTATATCTATTCCGTGGTCAAACATCACGTCATAAGTAGATAGGTCTGTGGCCCACAAAAACGATTCTTGTCTAAAAGTGATGGACGCAGGGAAAAACCTAAACATAGCGTACCAAATGGGCATCTGCAGTATCATGGGCAGGCAGCCGCCCAAAGGACTCACGCCGTATTCCCGATACATTTTCATGGTTTCCATTTGCTGTTTTTGCATGTCATCCTTAAACTTTTCTTTCACTTGTGTCAACTCTGGTTTGAGAGCTCCCATTTTGGCTTGTGAGTACAGCATTTTGTACATCAATGGATAAAGAGCCATCTTGATGAGGAAAATTAAGATAATGATAACCAATCCTTTACTGCCAATATATTGCGAAAGCCAATCAAAAAATGGCCTAATCATCCACCTATTGATAGAGCCAAAAATACTTGAACCAAAAGGTATGATTTGGTCTAAGTCAGTTCCCAATGCTCTTAAACGATTGAACTCGTTGGGCCCACTGTACAAAGTCATTTCAAAACTTCCATTGTCAAAATTTTGAATGGGAATATCCACATCAGATGTTACTATTTTGACGTATTGACTTGTTTTGTAGTCCGTCATTTTTGTGGTCATGATGCCTCCAGAAAAGGGCACTTTTTGAGCTATGAGTGAAGTATTAAAAAATTGATTAGTGTGTGCAATCCATTCTATTTTTTTATCGGGCAATTCTTCAGTAGCATCTGATACACATCTACAATAATCACGGGTTTCGTCAAGAGGTTTGAAATATACAGTAGAATAATTTTGTTCAAATTGTTCACTTTTTTCGTACTTTTGTAGGTAATTAAGCCATTCCAATTTTATTGATTTTGTTCCATTGGCTAGTACAGCGCTCAAACCTTTGAATTGGATGGTGTAATCAAGAGTGTAGTCATCTGGTCTCAAACTATATTGGTGCTCAAAATACATATTGTCTCCAGCTGAGGCTTTCAGACTTAATGTATTGCCTCTCGTCGTAGCTTGGTAATATAAGTCGGCAGTATTGACACTCTTATTGAGCGCACTTGGCACGGGCAATACATAATTGAATCTGTTTTCGGGACTTTCCAAAATCTTCACCAATTCTTTACCTTCCTTTCCATCACTATAAGTTACAGTTTTATAATGTTGCTTGAGAAGTACTTCTTTGATATGGCCTCCCTTGCTGCTGAATGTATAACGTACCCAATCGTTTTCGAGCACATATTCTACCTCATCTCCATTGGATGCGGGTGCAAATACGCCAAATTTTAGTTGATTTTGTTGAGTCATCACAGAGTCATCTAGCGCGGGAACAAATGATTCTTCAGCGGGTGTTATGTCTAATGTGTTGACATCTTTGACGGCTTGTTCCACAAGAGCTAATGAGTCTCGTGTTTTTTTAGATGCTTCTAATTCCTCTGTTGATGGTGCTGTATAAATAGTCCACAACATTATTGTGGTCATAATGAGTACGATACCAATGAGCTGATTCCGATCCATGTATTTCGATTATTTTTTGAAAAATTCGCACAAAGGTACAATAAAGTATTTATTAAATAAGATTTATCAATGTAGCTTTTTTGTGAATTTTCTACCAATTAGGCAATTCAATGGATATAGGAGGGGCTTAAATTTTATTAATTTTCATTATTGATATTACATTGAAGCATCAGTGTTTTTTATAAGATTGAGGGTCAATGCAGATATTTAAATAAAAATAGCATCCTAAAAATGGAATTTGACGATTAAAAACTATAAATAGTCTAAAAATTGAAAACCATGTCATTCCTTTTTACTTACCTTGCAGAATTATTTAGACAAATTTTATCTATATGCTTTCAAAAATTATCATTGATATAAAAGATATTGCTCGCCATTACCAAATGGGGGAGGAATTAATTATGGCATTAAAATCTGTTTCTCTCACTATCACAAAAAATGAGTATGTGGCCTTAATGGGTCCTTCGGGTTCCGGAAAATCTACTTTGATGAATCTTTTAGGATGCCTTGATAGCCCTACCAATGGTTCGTACATACTGAATGATATCAATGTGAGTGCCATGTCTGATTCAGAATTAGCAGTGGTTCGTAATAAAGAAATTGGCTTTGTTTTTCAAACATTTAATCTTTTGCCAAGACTTTCTGCCCTCGAAAATGTAGCTCTTCCATTAGTATATGCTGGAGATTCTAAAACCACAAGATTGGAAAAGGCCAAAATAGCATTGGAAAAAGTTAGCCTAACAGATAGGATGTACCACAAACCCAATGAACTATCTGGTGGACAAAGGCAAAGGGTGGCCATAGCTAGAGCTTTGGTCAATAATCCAGCCATCATTCTTGCGGATGAACCTACCGGAAATCTTGACACAAAGACCTCCTTAGAGATAATGAAAATTTTTCAAGACATCCATGAAGCTGGCAATACCGTAATTCTGGTCACTCATGAAACTGATATTGCTGAGTATGCCCATAGAATTATTAGATTAAGAGATGGGCTTGTAGAATCTGACGAGCTTAATACCAAATTCATAAAACTTTAG
>CAZBCV010000162.1:0-7461 GCA_964490495.1 uncultured Aureispira sp.
TGCAATCTGTGAGCAAAATGTTTCTCGCTGATTTCTCAGATTTCGCAGATGCAAAAACAAAGGTAAACAATTTTATAACCATAAATTTAAAAAAATGGAATATCTTAATGAACTCTCTTATAAAATACGTAAAGCTGTTTTTAATGTACATAACGAACTAGGCCCCGGACTTTTAGAAAGTGTATATGAAGCTGCTATGCTTATTGAACTTGATCTAATGGGTTTAAAGGCTATATCGCAAAAAGGGATTAATGCTATGTACAAAGGGAGAGATTTAGGTCTTGGCTTTAGGATAGATATTCTCGTCGAAAATGAAATTATATTAGAACTAAAATCGATAGATGTTCTTCATAATGTTCATAAAAAACAGCTACTGACTTATCTTAAACTAACAAATAAGAAATTAGGACTTTTGGTTAATTTTAACGATTCTTCTATAATTGATAAAGAAAGTATAATCAGAATCATAAATACAAAAGAATATAAAAAGCCTGAGTGAATAGAAAAAATCTTTGTAATTTTAGTTATGAGTATTCTATTAGTTTCTTCCAGATTTATAAGATTTCGCAGATGTTAAGTGAAAAGACATCGAATAAAAAAAGAAGAAGTATATAGAGCTGTCGAACAAAAAAATATAACACCATCATGCCCATAAACAAAAATGCACTCATACGATACAAAGTCCTTGACAATTGTTTTCGCAATCGCCAAAGAAAATGGACACTTGATATGCTCGTAGATAGGGTCAGCGAAGCTCTCTATGAATATGAAGGTATCTCCAAAGGTGCTTCCATTCGTACCATCCAATATGATATCCAAATGATGCGAAGCGATAAACTGGGCTATAATGCGCCTATCATAGTGGTGGACAAAAAGTATTATACTTATGAAGACTCGAAATATAGTATCACCAATTTACCCATCTCACAAGCAGACATGCAACAGATGTCAGAAGCAGTAGAACTTTTAAAGCAATTTAAGGGATTCGAACATTTTAACAACCTAAATGATGTGGTGCAAAAACTCGAAGATCACGTCTATAGTACGTCAAAAAAACAACCCTCTATCATTCACTTTGAAAAAAACGAAAGGCTCACTGGTATTAATTTTCTAGACCCACTTTACAAGGCTATTCAAGAAAAAAAAGCTTTAAATATTGAATATAAATCATTCAAAGCTGAAAAATCTAATACCATCCTCTTCCATCCATGGTGGCTTAAAGAATATAAAAACAGGTGGTTTCTTTTCGGTGCCAAAGAAGATACTCAAGTTGTGCTGAACTTGGCTCTGGATAGAATGATTAATTTAGAAATTGCTGAAAACATAAAATATAGAACATCATTAGTTGCTTCTGTAGATGATTATTTCAAAGATGTAATTGGTGTCACCATCAGTCCAAATTTAAGATCTGAAGTAATAAAGTTATGGGTCGATGCTTCAAATGCGCCATATATAGAAACAAAACCATTACATCACAGTCAGGAACTTTTGCAGAAAAATTTTGATGGCAGTATTGTGGTTAGTATTAAAGTACAATTAAATTTTGAGCTAGAAAGAGAAATTTTAGGATTTGGTTCAAGTATGGTCGTTTTGAGTCCAACTCGTTTAAGAGAGCGAATAGCGCAGAAAATAAATCAATTGAACGCTCTATACGTGGGTCAGCTATGAATTTTAGATTTTCAATATTACCTCATCCCTCCCTCAACATCCTCCATCTTAACAGGTGCCTCCATGGATAGATTGATGTGTCCATCAGTTGTGATGAGAATATCGTCTTCCAAACGAATGCCTATACCCGCATATTTTTGATAAATAGGTTTTACTTGTTTATAAAAAACGTCTAATTCATTTTTTGAAACGTAAGGAAACAATTCATTGAGCAATTCTATCCTGTTTTCTAAAAAATATAGTCCTGGCTCTATCGTCAACACCATACCTGGTTCCAATTTTCGTCCCCTATGCTTCGGATTCACTAAGTCGCTATAATTTCGCGATTCTCCATAATGGCCTACATCATGGACATCTATACCCAAATAATGGCTATTGCGATAGTGAATATAAAAGAGTTTTTGCCATACAGATGTTGTATCTGTCATCAGTCCCAATTGATAAAGCCCCCTTGTGATGACTGATGTACCTGCATGATGTCCATCAAAAAAATAATTTTGGGGAGTCATCTTTTTCGTACCTGCTTTGAGCGCATCGTACACTATTGTATATATTTCTCTTTGTGGCGGGGTAAAAGTACCATTTATGGGGTATGTGCGCGTGATATCACCGCAGTATCCATTGTACTTAGCTCCTATATCGACTAAAATAAGGTCGCCTTCTTTTAGTGGATCATCGTACTTTTCGTAATGTAGATAACAAGCATTGCTTCCACTACCCGTAATAGATGGAAACGCCCAAGTACAATTGTTTTTGTGATAAGTATATTCAATCTCCGCCCGAACATCAAATTCATGATCTTTGGGTTTTAGGGTTTCTAAAATCCGCTGATGTGCTTTAGCAGTGACCTCTATTGCCTGCTTCATTTGCTGGATTTCCCATGTGTCTTTGATGACCCGCATTTCATGAATGATGTTGCCCAAATCTTTGTATATTTTAAAATTTTCACTACTCAAGTTTTCTGCCATAGGAGAATCCTTATCATTTAAGAGAGAAAAAGATGCCTTTGATCCAATATTTTTTTTAATATAATCATAAAATGCACTCAGCATGATGACGGTATCTACTTTATAGGTGACTTTGGCTGTTGTATAGCTTAGTTTTGGACCGTTCCATAGGAGTTCGTAAGCTGTATTTTCATCTATGAATAGGACAAATTGATATGGCTGATTTTTGGAGAGTAATGCTATGGCATCCGAATGATGAATGCCTGTCACGTAATAAAAATCAGCGGCGTTTTCTGCAGTAATGATGGCATGCTGCCCTTTGATCTTTTTTAAAATATTTTCTCTGCGCTGTTTAAATACTTCAGCATCATATGTAGATGTTGTATTAGGGATGATAAATTTTTGTGGCAAAATATTAGGTATTTGAGTCCACGACATTTTACAAATAAATAATAATATTATAAAGACAACTTTATACATAGCAATGATTTTGTGAAATAGAAAAGATAAAACGGTATGAAATGGTAAAATGTTTTATTTGACCTCAGGTGGCAGAACTTTAGTGACCAAATCGGCGATAATTTCACTAGCTTGCTTGAGTGATTTTATGCCTTCTTTTGTGAGGATGAGGTAGTTTTTTGATTGTTTGATAGATAGCCCCTTAAAATGTCCTTCTTTAGCCACATATTGCATAATATTATTAAATGTATCTGTCTCAAAATAAGAAGATTGAGGACTAGAAATAAAATAGCAATTCAGTTTCCTATTTTTAATAATAATTCTTTCAAAACCCAATTTTTTAGAATTTGTTCTCATTCTAAGTCCTTCAAAAAGTTCATAAACTTGAGGGGGTATATTACCAAATCGATCTTTAAGGTTTTGGGTGAACTTGAGAATATCTTCCTCAGATTTAAGTTTATCCAACTGTGTATAAAGTAATAGCCGTTCCTGGATATTGGAAACATAAGAGTCGGGGATCAACATTTCGGTATCTGTGTCTATGTCCACATCTCGGACATATTCTTTTTTCTTGTCATTTTCTTCTTTAAATAAGTCTTTGTAATCTGTCTCTTTGAGCTCAGTGATGGCCTCCTCCAAAATTTTATGATAGGTTTCATAACCAATATCTGCAATAAATCCGCTTTGTTCGCCTCCCAAAAGATTACCGGCACCTCTGATATCCATATCTCGCATGGCTATCTGAAAACCTGATCCCAAATCCGAAAATTCTTCTAAAGTTTTCAGTCTTTTACGTGCGTCTGTGGTCAGTACTGATAGTGGTGGTGCAAACAGAAAACAGAAAGCTTTTTTATTAGACCGACCTACACGACCTCTCAGCTGATGAAGGTCACTCATCCCAAATTGGTGTGCATTATTGATGATCATAGTATTGGCATTGGCTATATCCAGTCCTGTCTCTATAATATTGGTACAGACCAGAACATCAAATTTCCCCTCTATAAAGTCCACTAAAGTTTTTTCCAATTTATCGGCATCCAACTGACCATGAGCAACAGCTATTTCGGCTTGGGGACAAAGTTTTTTGATATTATCGGCTATGTCTTGAAGGTTTTTCACTCTATTGTGGACAAAAAAGACCTGACCGCCTCGCATGATTTCAAAATCTATGGCTTCTCGAATGACATCATCATTAAATACTCTTCTTTCAGTTTGGATGGGCTGTCTGTTAGGCGGTGGCGTTTTGATGACAGACAAGTCACGAGCAGCCATGAGAGAAAACTGTAAAGTACGCGGTATAGGTGTGGCTGTCATAGTGAGCGTATCCACATTGACCTGTATGGCACGGAGTTTTTCTTTGGCTGCTACACCAAATTTCTGTTCCTCATCTATGATAAGGAGACCTAAATCTTTAAATTTTAAGGATTTATTGAGTAAACCATGTGTGCCAATGAGAATTTCTACTTTTCCTTCGGCTGTGCGTTTAAAGACTTCATTTTTCTGTTTGGTGGTTCGAAATCTATTGATATAATCCACCGTCACACCAAAATCTCCCAATCTGGATAAAAATGTCTTATAATGTTGCAGCGCTAAAATGGTAGTGGGTACCAACACAGCTACCTGCTTGCCTGCAGTGACTGCTTTAAAAGCGGCTCTGATGGCAATCTCCGTTTTTCCAAAACCCACATCACCACAAATCAATCTGTCCATGGGATAGTCTTTTTCCATATCCGCTTTGACGTCTTGTGTTGTGGTCAATTGATCAGGCGTGTCTTCATAGATGAAAGAGGCTTCCAGCTCTGTCTGCAAGTACCCATCTATAGGGAAACTAAAACCTTTGGAGGCTTTGCGCTGAGCATAGAGCTTAATCAATTCTTTAGCTATATCTTTGACCTTTGCTTTGGTCTTACGTTTGAGGGCTTTCCATGCATCTCCGCCTATTTTATTGAGTTTGGGTTCTGTCCCATCTTTGCCCACATATCGAGAAATTTTATGTAACGAATGGATGCCTACATAAAGAATGTCATTATTTTGGTAGATCAAGCGTACTGTCTCTTGTTTATGACCATTGATTTCGATAGTTTCTAGGCCTGAATATCGGCCTATACCATGGTCTAAGTGTGTCACAAAATCTCCTGGTTGAAGCTCTTGAAGGGTTTTGAAACTAATGGCGACATCTTGACTATACCCTTGTTTGAGTTTGGACTTGTGATATCTTTCAAAAATTTGGTGATCCGTATAACAAACGATTTTAAGATCATGATCTATAAAACCTTCATGAACAGACAAATGAAGTGGATGGAATTGTACACTTACTCCCATATCTTCAAAAATAGTGTAAAATCGTTCAATTTGTTTAGGTGAATCCGTAAATAAGTAATTTGTATATCCTTTTTCTGTATTTTCTTTAAAGTTAGTAATTAACAAATCAAAATTGCGATTAAATGAAGGTTGCGCTTGATTATTGAACTCCACTTTATGATTTATGGGAATGTTTTCAATATTTTCAGTTTGGATGAGCAAAGAAAATTGAGTGATTTCATCCCAAATTTGGTGTGGATAAATAAATGCGCGTTCGGCGAATATTTCTTGCAATTCTTCATCTGCATATCCTGACAGTGTCTTAGCAAATGCCTCTGACTTTTCAAAACATATTTG
Organism: uncultured Aureispira sp.; assembly: GCA_964490495.1. Lineage (GTDB taxonomy): Bacteria > Bacteroidota > Bacteroidia > Chitinophagales > Saprospiraceae > OLB9. The sequence continues at coordinate 5,733 of CAZBCV010000162.1, forward strand.
CAACTTATCTACTAACAATTCCGGCGTTTTTATCCAAATAAGCGTGTCATTCTTGAGGTTCTTGAATAAGGTAATCTTTTGGTCTTGTTTGAACTGACTATTGATATTGGGTATGATAATGACTGAAGATATGTTTTGTTCACTCAATTGGGTTTCGGGATTGAATGTACGAATACTCTCCACTTCTGTATCAAAAAGCTCTACTCTATAGGGCAGATTGTGTCCATAAGAGTAGATATCGACAATACCTCCACGAATGGAAAACTGACCTGGCTGATAAACAAATTCTACGCGCTCAAAACCATACATTACAAGAAGCTCAATTATAGTATCCACATCCAAATCATAACCTTTGGTGATGTCTATTTTGTTTTTGTCCAATAGTGTAGGGTCAACCACTTTTTCGAAGATGGCTTCAGGATAAGTGACAACTATACGTGGTTTATCAGCGGCTTTGTAAAGTTTATTGATAGTTTCAGTACGCTGTAAAGCATTGTTTTTGTCTAATTCTTCGTACTGCAGCGGCCTTCTAAAAGAGTCCGGAAAAAACAATACTTTTTTATCATCTAGAAGTGAAGATAGCGTACTGTACGCATAAGCTGCGCTGTCTTTATCATCAGCAATATAGATATGATTTCTTGGGCTTTTATCAAAAGAGGCAGAGAGATAGAAACAATCAGAGGCTCCTATAAATCCTTTTGTAAAAACTACCTTCGGCGCTTCACCGTGTGTTTTTTCGTGGATAAGAGCTACCTTATCGTTACCTTCAAAATGTTTTTTTAATTCACCTAAATTACTCACGGTGCAAAGGTAGCAAACTCTTTATAACTCACTCACCTAAAATGTCGTTTTTAATTAAAAAAAAACCACTGAAGCAATAATACTCCAGTGGCTCAACTATCTCAAAAATTGATTATTTTTTTATTCAGTACAAATCATTTTTATACTTTGTTTTTCTGATGATGATGTGAATGTGACGATGAATACACCAGTCTGCGTACCCAAATCGTTTTTACTCACTTGAAGTGTATTCATTCCCTGGGCAGCATCTACTTCTATTGTCTTTAATGTACGACCTGTAACATCTGATATAGATACATCAACTATATCATTTTGAGGCATATAGAAATTGATCAACGTATTGCCACTGAATGGATTGGGACTATTTTGATACACCAACATATTATCGCCGTTCTGAGTTTCGTTAGCTATCTTTTCTGTGATTCTCATTCCCAATGGTCTTGACGAACTTAATTCAGATACTATTTCTGATGTAAAATCTGAATCCATTCCTATAAACTCACTCAACATTCCATCATATTCTGGCGTGATGATCCACTCAAATATCACATTGTTTTCAGATAAGGATATCATCTTTTCATTATGGTAACTAAAAGTGATGCGCGTTTCGTTATTCAATGGTGTTGTGTGGTAGTTTTGAGGCGCGACCATCAAACTACCTGATTTTATGCCTTTGAAAGCAGCACCATCTTTAACTCGCATACCGTATTGAAGACCAAAAAGATGACCTTCACCCTCTAATACAACAGGTATCGTGATGTCTTCGCCAGCTTTTACAAATTTGTTTTCTATGGCCAAATGTGTTCTCACACTTCTACTTTCTGTATTTTTATCGTTGACATTGACCGTCGCACTATTGTTCACGTCACCCACTTTGATACCTTTGAAATTGAAGTTAAACTCTGCATTGGCTACAGCCCTAAAGTCA
>CAZBCV010000163.1:0-7418 GCA_964490495.1 uncultured Aureispira sp.
TAATAATGGTATAGGTTTCAATGATAGTCTTGTGATACCGTTGGATAGGACTAATTTGCCATATGGTGAGTTTCAGTTTGTGCAAGGAAGAGATATTTTTTATGAAGTAGAAATGCGACATTTTGACCGAGAATCGGGTGTTTTAACAGTATCACCCGTTCAGTATAGACCACAGACGATTGATGATTTTCTCAATCAGAGGCCAAAGGCAGTTTTTCATTATGTCCATTTTCAAGATATTTTTTGGCCTGGTTTAAGTATGGATTTGGCTTATTTCAAAAAGTCAACTTTTGCTTCCCTTTTGACAGATATTTCTCCGGAAAATAAGATATCTACCAAAAGAAACATTTTAAATATTCACTCTGAAATACCCTTTACAAAATTGCGATTTGGGGTTGGGTTTGTCGCTTTTGATTATCGTTTTCGGTGGGAATCCCATAATAAAGAAATCCGTATTTCCAATCCACATCTGCTACCAGAATTTGAATATGTGAAGTCTTATTTTTCAAAGCATTTTAATAGGCGCACGATTGATGTGCTTATGGTAGTGAAAATGATAGAGAAAGAAATAGAAGAAGTTTACGCTACTTCAAAACAAATTGATCAAATCAAGGAGGTGGCCATAGAGACACTCAAATTTATTAAGATAGATAGGCTCAAAAACCCTAAAAAGTATATCGCCGAAATTGATAAAAGTTTATTTACACCTGAAGATATTTTCGACCCTTTTGACAATGAAAATTTGGGAACACACAGCATAGGAGAAGAAGAACTTTTGGAACACATTATGACATGGAAAGACATCCGTAACAAAAAGCAAATAGAATATTTGGCAGGTGCTTTACATGAAAAAAGTGAAAAAATAAGATTTACATTGACACCTCAGTTTGGATTTATTTTCATGGTAAAAGGCCGGCACATGACCCATTATATATGGGAAATGCTCAATAGTCATGCGACATATGTTTGGGGTTTTGACAATGGAGAGTGGGCAAAGGAAAAACAACTTGCAAAAATCGAAGAAATCATATCGTTCATACGCAATCATGGGCGAGATACGTATGTTCGTCGTGTAGCACCCGATCAAGAAATTCTTTTTCACCGCATCAGACATAATGGTGGAGATGCATCTGTTTTAGATTCTTTTCCCAGGTGGCGTCATACTTTAGTTGAGATATTGGTGTAATACCCCAATAATTGGGGGGGGTCATCTATTAGTCAGGTCTGCCACGCCGTACCATAGGGCAAGCAGGGAATTTCAAATCTAAATTCAGGATTAAAGTTAAAGTTTTTATAAATACATCATTTTTTGTGATAGGTTTCATATTTAGTTTGTTAGGTGATGTGTAATAATTTTTTTTGAATCAAAAAATAATAATATGAACAAGTATTTATGCACAGTATTAATGTTTTGTTTATGGACAGTAAGTTCTATAGGTCAAAATAATAACACCGAAGCCAACCCACCCATACTCAAAAAAGTAGCTTGGCATTCCGATGTTGGATTAGGGTATCAATCTTATGACCCTAATGCACTTAAAGCTTCACTTAGTGCCAATAATTATACATCAGATCTTTCTAATAATTTGTTTATGATTAACTACGGAATTAGAGCAGTTTTTTTAGATAAATTTTCAGCAGGTATCAATTTAGAAACGGGTACTACCTCTGACTTTGTAAGATCTGGAACAAGTGTGAGTTTATCTAAAATAGGTGCAGGATTAAAATTAGGTTACGACATTTGGGCCAGCAATAAACATAGAATTTCCCTTTTATACCAATTAGGAGCAGAGGCAAACATTCTTGAACTTTTAGATGATGTCCCTGTTTCTACCGATTTTGGTACAGAACTAAACCAAAGAACTTCACACAATCTATTTAGTGGCAATGTATCTAATAGGTTTTTGGTCAGATATGATTATTTATTTAAACAAAAACAAGATGTAAATTTCGTATCTGCACCGGCATTAGGTATCGAACTTGGATACAATTCGGCAGGCAATAATTCTTGGGGCGATATCGTCAATGGTCCAGAAATCAATAACAGTGGTCTGTTTGTAAATTTGGTGTTTTCCTCGAGAGTAAGGTACTATAAAAAATCAAAAATCAAACCTTAATTAGGGTACTTGTTTGTCTCTTTGCTGTTTAAAGCTTGCTATCTGACTAATAAGAATACCATCTTCAAAACTGGCTAGCACAACTTCTACTTGGTTTTTTTGAATACCGATTTGCCTTTCTTGATTTTGTATTTTAGCATATGTTGTCATAACATCTTCTTTTATTTTTTTTGGTATGGAATCTATTATTTTTTTGACTTCTTCAGGTTGTATTTCCGAGGCTAACAACCTAATTTAAAAATTGTCAATATCACAAAAACAATAGAGCGCAAGAAAAAAAGAATCTTGCGCTCTATTGTTATATATTTGAAATTACTTCTATGAAAGCTCTTTTTCCGTACAAGTTATAAATATTTCGAACCACTGTTCGTTAGTTAATACTGTATTAGTTAGGTCAACAACTTCTTTGTACTTGTCTGCCTTAGAAAAATTAAGTACAGGCCGTACCTTTGCTGGATGATGCATTAGAAATAACAAAGCCATTTCGCTGAGCGTCCAACCATATTTTGAAGCTTGAACGTTCAGTTTTTCCTCCAATTTTTTACCCCTTCTTGAATTCGTGTAAATAGCACCACCACCAATGGGTGACCATGACATAGGCGTCATTTCATGGGCCATACATGTGTCTATAGTACCATCCAACAAAGGAGAAAGGTGAGTAATAGAGAATTCTGATTGATGAGAAGTGATAGGATAAAACTTATGCATTGCACGTATTTGATCAGGAGAAAAATTGACAACGCCAAACTCTTTAACTAGACCAGCATCTTTCAAATAATGAAAAGCATCTCCCATTTCTTCATAATTCATAATAGGGCTGGGTCTATTGATCATCAACACATCAATGTAAGAGGTATTGAGATTTTCGATAGATTGCTCTACGGACTCAATAATGTGTCTTTTCGACGTATTGTAATGTGAAATGTTAAAACCAGGTTTTTCAGCACAAGGTTTTATAATGCCACATTTTGTAATGATTTGGATTTGGTCTCTTGGAACACCACTCAATATAAGTGCATCTCCAAATTCTCTCTCTGTAGTATAGTTTCCATAGACATCAGCGTTGTCAAATGTAGTAATGCCGTTTTCGACACATGAAGCTATCAAATCTGCCATTTTTGAATTAGACAATTTTGCTCCCCAACTACCCCATCTGATAACACCTGCAACAACTGGTGAAAGATTGTTCATTGATTTAATGATTTAATTAATGTTACTAAAATTGGTTTTTTAAAGCCAAAAGGGATTCCTCCACTTTTTTATCTTTACTGTTTAAATTATGAGCAGACTCATAATCTTTAAGTGCTTTTTCTTTATTTCCTTTCATTTCATGAACTACACCTCGCATATAGAATCCAAGATAATTTGTGGGTTCTACTGTTGTCATTAAATCGAACTGTTCCATAGCTCTATCTAATGAATCCATATCTAAATACAAATATCCACTATTGAGATAAGCGGCAGTATAATATTTATCCAATAAAATGATTTCTTTATATATTTCTTGAGCTTGTTCTATTTGATTATTGTTTTGAAGATAGTAAGCTTTGGCATGTCTAGCTTCCATTGCTTTTGGATTACTCAATATTGCGCTTTCGTAATATTGAAGGGCTTTAGGGTTCTTCTCCATTTCATATAATTCTCCTAATGCCATCCATGCGTCGGTAATATTGCTATTCATTTCTACAGCTGTTTGAAAAGAATTTTTGGCTCTTTCTAAATCATTTAATGATTTGAAATTCATACCTAACATAAAATAGGCTTCTCCATTTTGAGGGTCTAACCTCACGATTTCATTCAATGTCATTATCGAACCATCATAGTCTTCCAATATATGTTTGTATTCTGAAAATTTTAATAAGGTTTGCACCCTTTCTGGATATAGCGAAAGTACCTTTCTCATAGTAGCCATGGCTTCATCGGGATTAAAATAGTCAAGGTAAGAATCTGCAAGAAGATGATAATAATTGGGGTTGATAGAATCCAATGATAAAGCTTTTTGTAAATCTACAATGGCCTTGTCAAACATTTCGTTTTTATGATATTTTTCACCTCTTTGAAAATATAAATCTGCTGAATTAGGGGTTTTTTGAATTTGTGATGTTATTTCATCTATTTCATCAATACCGGTCAACTCAGATATTGGAGATTTTTCATTTTTGCAAGATCCTAAGACAAATAAAAATATCAAAAGACAAAATGAATTATTTTTTATTTTTTGGGTTATTAGTTTCATAAATAATTAAAAGAATTAAAATTGTATTGTTGCTCCACCTCTTAAAGAGAAGTTGTTGGATTTTGTCCAATCAAAACCATATACCAAATTATGTACAGCTACATAAAAGGTAAAATATTTTAAGTTAACATTAGAATATACACCAATGTTTAGAAAATCATTTTTATTTCCCATCATTTGCATTCCTAAATCTAAAAATTTAAATTGTCTTACAGCAGATAGTGAAACTATATTTCTTCTATAACCAAAATTGTGCCGCAATTGGTACAATGCACTATAAGTCCACTTATTTTGTACATACGAAGCACCTAAAGCAAAGGTGGAATTAAGAGGAGTGTTATACTCTTCTATTTGTTGAGACACCTTAAAGAGTTGATTAAGAGTATCTATTAAAGAATTTTCTGTCACTTCGGAGATATCAAAAATGTCTAGACCATCAAATGAAAATTTTCCTCGGCTTGTGTATTTTCTCGGAAAAAAATCCCATTGAATGCTGCCTATGTCAAGAGCGCTAGCTGAAAAAGTTAAATTTTCAGTAGGTTTAAACACTACACCCAAATCAAATGCCCAACCTCTATTATTATAAAAAAAATTTTCGAAACTAAACTCGGGAACCGTATAATTGACGTTATCTATACTGTTGTACGCAATAGTTCCGCTACCTCTTACCAATAGGTCGGTATCAAAGTCCCATCTATAATATTCCTCATCGGTAGTAAATTGAATGTTGCTTTTTTCTGTATATGTATTGACTGTACCATAAAGCAGCTTTAGCTTTCCACCTACTGTAAATCGGCCAACAGTTTTTTGTGCTCCTAAATAGACTTCATTGTAAGCCAATACATCTAGTGAAGGTCCAACGGATAAATTCTGCCCAATAAATGGTGCATTACCCAAAAACAATAATTGTGCTAAATCTTCTGAAAATGAAAAATTAGATTGTATTTTGAAACCATGGCCCGCTAATATGCCCCAGGTACCCAATTTCATTCCTACATCTAAAGTTCTTAATTCAAACTGAGTATAAAGATTATTTTCGCTTTCAAAGTTTTTATCAAATTTGGATTTGTCCAAAAATCTTGACCCATCGCTGTTTTTGGAAGTGATGCTGTGCAGTGAAGGTCCATCCGTTCCTATTTCAGCATTAAATGACCCTAAGACAATATTAAATTTTTTGTCTAATGAAAACGCTGGATTAAGAAGTGTGCCCGCCATATTGCCTTTTTGGGCGAACAATGTAATATCCTGCCCAAAACTGAATGTATTGAAAAAAATCAGGCCTATACCTATAATATAAAGTCTCATTCTACTCTCCATTTAATTGAACTTTAACGCCTACTTTGATGTCAAAACCATAGTCTCCATATATCCAAAGTGGGCGACCAACCGCACTATCTGTGGTATTAACATAGCCTAAAATGACCAGGTTTTTGGCTTTTTGTAAGTCTTCATACCTTTTTTTGTCAACATCTATTACATAAACTTTAGGTTGTGTTTTTTTAGTTCTTCCTGAAGACAACAAAGGGGCAGCTTCTAAAGCCAAGCCTTCCTTTCCAATAAGATTATCTATTTCATTGCCCGTTTCATCTTTAAAGCTTAATTTTATATTGACCTCAGCTGGAAAATCGTGGGCAACGAGGAGCTTAAACTCTGCTCTTTCCAAAAGATCAAAGGTATCTAGCTTAATATCTAAAGTATCGGTAATAAGGAGTTCGCTGACAGAACCATGCAAAGGTACCTCCGCAGCCACATTCACCACATATGACCCTAAGTCTGTGATAAACCCTCTAATGGTGGTGTCTCTTTCTGGATTGATTAATGCATTGATTTCATAGGTGACAGTTTTTGTCTTTTCATTAAAAAGCTCTCTTATATTAGAATTGGATTTGTCAAAATTAAAAACTGTACTTTTCGTTTGGCCTATTTCATCAAAGCGAGGATAGTTAAAATCTATGCCTTTATCAATAAATTCACTCTGCAGTTTTAAAGTATTTCCAGTTATAGAAGTGAGTTCTAAAAGCTTCACTTCAGACCTGACAGGTACACCAAAAGAATTTTCTACTATCAATGATATTTTAGGGTCTTGAAAATCAAAACCTCCACTCAACCATTTATTGAATAGACTTATATCTATAAATTTTCCTTTGAGTGGAAATACATGATGTCCGTGATAACCCTCAATGTACGAAAACGTAATAAAATCATAGGTCATGTAGGCATTTTCAATTTTCGCTTTTGTACCATCTTTTTTTCTGGCTGTCATCACGATATTCATAATATTACTCTTAGTCCTAATTTCCCATTTATCAATATTAAACAATGGTGTGGTAAATTTAGAAATATTACCATTATTATGAGGTACACTAAAGGAGGTAGTCAAAACTCTCCCGTCTCGCATTACCTCTGGTATAGATATAGTAACATCAACATCTTCTGGCTCAGAAGTTTCTACTACAAAAGCTATATTTGTCCCTTTAAAAATAGCATAATCTATCCTTACATTATTGGGATTGTTAGGGAAAAGATTTATTTGAGTGGTGTCATCTAAAATATAAAAAGGCTCTATATAGGGTAAAGGTGGAAATATTTTGGCAGAATTTTCTCTCAATACTTCACCACGAAATTGTACAGTAGCTTTTCCATCATCACCTAACAATATAGCTATATTCCCTTTTGTTTCTTTAACAATTCTATTGACGGTAAGTTGAGTATTGACCAATGGAGCTGCCCATTCTTGCCCCTTAAATTCATAATCAATGTTAGTATTCAATAAGTCTTTTGTACATGATAAAAGACTCATTAAAAAAAAGAGGAAAAATATAAATTGGTTTTTCGTCATTGATTAGGATTTTGTAAAATTGCAACTTTATTATTTACAATACGAATAACATTAATTCTCACTAAAAGTTTGAAGAGGTATTTGGGAGTTTGTTACAGTCTTTGTCCAACAGTTCTTGAATAATATCAGATGTGATTTTTCCAATAGCAGGTACAGTTAGAGAATTGTGATTTTTAGAAGCAAGTGAACTTCCAGCACCAAAAAGAAACCCAATTCTCTTTTTATC
>CAZBCV010000164.1:0-7410 GCA_964490495.1 uncultured Aureispira sp.
GTAAACTGCGCTCAATCACCCGTTTCAAATCTTAAATCAAAAATCAGCAATCAGCAATCAGCAATCCAAAATCATCCGCCCGCTTTTTTGGTGCTTTTATATCCCCAATCCATTAGCCAAGTTAATACTTTATCTCTATGATTTCCTTGTAGTAATATTTCACCTTCTTTCACATTTCCTCCAACGCCACATTTGGTTTTGAGTGTTTTGCCCAATTTTTCCAATTCATCTTCAGGCCCACTGTATCCTTTAATGATGGTAACTTCTTTGCCGCCTCTTTGTTTTTTGTCTAAAAATATTCTCAAGGGCATACTTGCAATATTAATAGCTGGTTTTTCAACAATTTCTTCTGGAGCGTTATTGGGATTGCCAAGAGATTGAAAATCTTCCCATGATAATTGGACTTGCTTCTTAGACATGATGTTGTTTTAATTATTTTTGATAAGTGATCTATCGGTGAGAGTTTTTAAAAATTCTACTATATCTGCCTTTTCCTGAACGGTTAAGTTAAGTGGTTTATGAAGAAGTGTATCTATATTGATAGGTTGATTCACAAATTTGTATGGGTCACTATAATATTCTACTACATCTTCTAATGTTGCAAAACTCCCGTCATGCATATAAGGGGCTGTAATAGCTACATTTCTAAGCCCGGGAACTTTAAATTTTCCTAAATCCGAATTTAGATTTGAGACATTAAATCGACCTTTATCTTTATATTTAATTTCATCATAAAGGCCAACATTTTTGAATTCATCTCCTGTGAAATCTGGTCCAAAGTGGCAGTCAAAACATTTGGCTCTATCGCTCATGAATATTTCCCTCCCTCTTTGTGCTGCTGCACTAAAAGAATTAGGTTGATCTTGCATCCATGCGTCAAATTCTGTATTTGATGTCTCCAGCGACTCCTCATAGGAGGCAATTGCATCAGCTACATTTTCTTTATTGGGGGCTTCTTTATAAATATTATTGAACCAAACTGAATATTTTTTGTGGTTTCTTAATCTTTCTATAGCCATATCATAAGATAAATCCATTTCTAATGGGTCTTCGATAGGGAAATGGATTTGATCTCGCAAAGATTTGGCTCTTCCGTCATAAAAAAATTCAGATCTTGAGGCTATATTCATAACCGAGGGTGCATTCCTATTTCCCATTTTACCTCCTACACCAGGACTTATAGCTACATTGTCTGCAAAGGCAAATTCAGGTTTATGGCAAGAAGCACAAGAAATGGTGCTGTCTAAAGACAAAATGGGGTCGAAAAATAGTTTTTCTCCTAGTTCTATTTTGGAAGAAGGAGGATCAATGGTTTCAAAACTTAATATTGTTAAACTGAATATTGAGATAAAAAGAACGAATTTTAACATTTATGATGTTTTATGCTATATATTTACAAACGCAAAATTAATAAAATATGTTAATTCAAATATGTAATCTGAGTTACATTTAACAAAGAATTATAGGAGAAAGCCCAACTTTAAGAGAATTAATGTATTTTTATAGTTAGAATTTGGGAAAGAAAGATAATTATCCATTATATTTTCCTTTAAATTTTTATAATTAATGTAATTTTGCGAAAATTTTAAAAAAAAGAACAGTATGTCAGAAAAGAGTATTGAAAAAATTAAGTGCCTCATAATTGGTTCTGGTCCTGCTGGATACACAGCTGCAATTTATGCCTCAAGGGCAAATTTAGCTCCGGTTTTATATACAGGAAAAGAACCAGGCGGACAATTGACAATAACCAATGATGTAGAGAATTATCCGGGTTATCCCAATGGAGTAATGGGGCCTGAAATGATGGAAGATTTCAAAAAACAAGCTGAAAGATTTGGTACAGATATTAGGTACGAGATGATAACAAAAGTTGACTTTTCATCTACGCCGCATAAAATATGGTCAGAAACAGGACATGAAATACATGCCGATTCAGTCATTATTTCTACGGGTGCGTCAGCAAAATGGTTGGGCATAGAATCTGAAAAAAGATTGATGAATCAAGGTGTTTCTGCTTGTGCTGTATGTGATGGTTTTTTCTTTAGAGGTCAAGAAGTGGCCATAGTGGGTGCGGGAGATACTGCTGCCGAAGAAGCCACTTATCTATCTAAATTGTGCTCAAAAGTGCATATGTTGGTGAGAAAAGATGAAATGCGAGCATCTAAAATCATGCAAGATCGTGTCATCAACACTCCCAATATTGAAATTCATTGGAATACAGAAACAGAAGAGATTTTGGGTGAAAGCAATGTGGAAGGTGTTCGTGTAAAAAACAGTAAAACAGGCGAAAGTAAAGTCATTACTGTGACTGGATTTTTTGTGGCTATTGGTCATAAACCCAATACTGACATGTTTGAAGGATGGATAGATATGGATGATAATAAATATCTTAAATCAGTGCCAGGAAGATCTCACACTAATGTTGAAGGTGTATTCGTCAGTGGAGATGCTGCGGATCACATATATAGGCAAGCGGTGACAGCTGCAGGTACAGGCTGCATGGCTGCTTTAGATGCAGAAAGATATCTAGCAGAAAAAGGAATAATTTAATCAAAATAACAACAATATTATGTCATCAAAAAAATTTAGATCTGGTGTCTTAGTCGGGGATGAAGTCACTGAATTGCTCAATTACGCCAATGAAAATAACTTTGCTTTGCCTGCCGTCAATGTGATAGGTACTAACACTGTCAATGCAGTACTTGAAGCTGCCAAAGCCGTAAATTCACCTGTTATTATCCAATTTAGTAATGGTGGTGCTTCCTTTAATGCAGGCAAATCCTTAAGCAATGAAGGACAGAGAGCAGCTATTGCAGGAGGTGTTTCTGGAGCACTTCATGTTCATAAGATGGCAGAAATTTATGAAGTTCCAGTCATTTTGCATACTGATCATTGTGCTAAAAATCTTTTGCCTTGGGTAGATGGATTATTAGATGCGAGTGAAAGGCATTTTGAAAAATATGGTCATCCACTATATTCTAGTCACATGTTGGACCTTTCTGAAGAGCCCATAGAAGAGAATATTGAAATCTGTGTCCAGTATCTCCATAGAATGAAGGCCTTAGGTATGACTTTGGAGATAGAATTGGGCGTGACTGGTGGAGAAGAAGATGGTGTGGACAATTCCGATGTGGACAGTAGTAAACTATACACACAACCCGAAGAAGTAGCCTATGCTTATGAGCATTTATTGGCCGTGAGTGATAAATTTACAGTGGCAGCGGCTTTTGGTAATGTTCACGGGGTCTATAAGCCGGGAAATGTTACCCTCAAACCTATAATATTAAAAAATTCACAAGAATATATTCAAAAGAAATTTAATACTGGTCCCAATCCTGTCAATTTTGTGTTTCATGGTGGTTCAGGCTCAAGTAGAGAGGAGATAAGAGAAGCTATAGAATACGGAGCTGTAAAAATGAACATTGATACTGATCTTCAGTGGGCTTTTTGGGATGGCGTTAAGAATTTTTACAAGTCTAAAGAAGCCTATCTTCAAGCTCAAATCGGTAATCCTGATGGTGCTGACAAACCCAATAAAAAGTTCTATGACCCACGTGTTTGGTTGCGAGCAGGAGAGACAACTTTTGTCGAAAGACTTAAATTGGCTTTTGAAGACCTAAACTGTCTCAGTAGAAATGTCGGATAATATTCGCTATGTTCCCCTAAATTCAAATAGTTTAGGCATAGGGTAAAGGGTAAAAAGGATTGTGCTATGTAGAAGTACAATCCTTTTTTAATATTGGAATATCTCAGTTTTAGTATTCATTTAATTCCATAATCATATCGGAATAGGAGAGGGCTTGTAAGGATGTTTGGGCTAATTTAAAATATGTAAAATACTGATCACATACATTTTGTAATTGCTCCTCAGTAAAGGAATTATCCTTATCTATAACTTCCACTTCAATAAAATAGCCAATATTTTTGACTTCGTCAAGATGGAATTTGACATTGTCTTTAATAAATATTTTTCGCTGTTTGTCAACTATTGTCTTTACACCTAATTGGGAAATTAATATATTTTTTAGTGCGGGGTCAGGGGCATGTTGATACAATATAACTTGCGAAAGCTTTGAAGAAGATGTATTTTCTCGGTCATATTGAATTAAGGCATTTTCTATGTTTCCCTCTCTGAGTTTGAGACGCCCAAAAGATGCATTGAAATAGGTGTCGATCTGGTGGTCAATGCCCATAAATTGTGCACCGATGTCGTAAAGTAGCTTTTCATAATGTAATAAATCATCTACTTTGGCCTTGAATTCTACGTTTTTTATGTTCATCTTTTTTTGTTACTATTTTCTTCCACAATAGAATTTTTTTATACTATGCATCCTATAATTTTATTTTTTCGCTTTTAAAAAAATAATATTAAAAATACTTCGAAATAAAACCATAAATATTGAATAAAAACGTTACTTATACATTTTAAATAATTATATTGTTTATTTCGTAATCTGGTACAGCTCCTCTTTTTGATGCAACAAAAGCCGATAGTAGTGTGGCATTGTTTAAGGCAGTCTGTATATCGCCAAGTGAATCAAAATAATACAAAAAACCAGCCAAAAAGGAATCACCGCAACCCACAGTATCTACAACTTCAATTTTTGGAGGATGGGCCCTAAATTTTTCATTATTTTTTGTAATGATTTCTGCACCTTGTTTCCCCAAAGTTTGTATAATAATTTGTATGTTGAAACGGTTAAAAAGATAATCGAAAATTTGGTTGTTTGTTGTGTCAAAATAGCCTGACAAAAGTAGTAATTCTTCGTCGTTGATTTTTAAGATATCACAATCATTCAAGCCTTCTAAAATTATCTCTTTATCATAAAATGGTATGCGCAAATTGATATCAAAAACTCTTCTGCCAAATTGAGGTTTAATTTTTAAGAAGGTGTTTTTTGATGTTGAGTTTCTTAAGGCCAATGTGCCAAAAATCAGGGTGTCGTTTTCTAATTTTGACCCTTCAAAATGTATATCATCCCATGCCGAAGGATACACGATGTCGTAGGAAGGAATACCATTGTTGTCTAACAACACATTTACAACGCCGGTGGGATGTTTTGATGAAATATGTATATGCTGAGTACTCATGTTCTTCTGATGCATGATATCTACTATATTTTTTCCATCTTCATCAGAACCCAAACCACTTATCAGGAGTACCTCTGCTCCCAATTGTTGGAGATGGGCAGCCACATTAAAAGCAGCGCCACCCATTACTTTTTCATTCTTAAATGTATCCCATAAAACTTCACCAAAACAATAGTACATATATATTCTAAATTTGGGCAAAAGTAGTTATTTTATTTGGTAATCGCCAAATAAAGTCAATAATACATTGATTTAAATTTAATTTTTAATTAAGCCATGCAACTGATCAATAGTTCTTTGAAAATAGGTAACTCTTCACTGCTTCTGCTGTCCACTCCTTTAGAGTTTTTATCACATTTTTTCAGAGTTTTAAAGATTGAATGAAGCTTTTCAGTTGAATAATTTTTTGCAGCTTGTTTATAAGGAGTCAACATAAATGCATTATTTATTCCTAAGAGTTTACACAGTTCCATATCTTGTTTCCCCTGATTTTGTTTTAAGATGGCCACTCTATTGAAAAAGTTATATAAACTTGGAAGGACGCCGTGAATACTTTGATTTTTATTGGCAGCCATGAATTTTATGATCAATAGAACTTTTGGAAAATCCATGATGGCTAGGGTATTGCACAATTCAAAAACATCAAATTCTTTAGATACACCAATTTGTTCTCGGACGTCATCCATTGTGACAACTTTCGATTCTGGCGCATTTATGGCCAATTTTTCAATTTCTAGAACTACATTACTTAAGTTTGTTCCTAAGTAATCTGCTAATAATTGGGTGACACCATTTTCAGGTTTCAATCCAGCTTCCTTCATCGCATCAGCAATCCATGGTGCCATTTTATTGTCAAACATTTTTGGCGATTCATAAAAAACTCCATTTTTGTCCACGTTTTTTACAAATTTTTTTCTTTTGTCTAATTTCTTGTGCTTAAAGTTCATCACAAGTAGGGTAGAAGGCACAGGTTTTTCAAGATAAGCCTCAAGTATTTCAGTCATTTTCATATCTTGTGCCTCTTTGATTATAACCAACCTATATTGAGACATCATGGGATATTGTCGGCATTCATCCAAAATAGATTTTTCATCAGCATCTTTGCCATACACAACGATTTGATTAAATGCTTTTTCGCTTTCATCCAACACATTGTTCTCTATGTATGAACAAATTTTATCCACATAATAAGGCTCTTCACCCGAAAGTAAATATACAGGATAATACTTTTTGGCTTTTAAGTCCTTTATGATGTCTTTATCCGTCATCTTATCAATTGTTTTGTGCATTTATAAAAACCATAAATCAACTTGAAATGTTGAAATTAAATAAAGATTTTAAATTTTTATTACAATATATTTTTGTATTTACAAATATGTTATTACTTTTGCGTCGCTAAAAAATCATAGAAGGGGAATTAGCTCAGTTGGCTAGAGCGCTACGCTGGCAGCGTAGAGGTCACCGGTTCGAGCCCGGTATTCTCCACTTTCTTCCAATTATTTTCTTTGAGAATTTTTCCAAAAATATTGTCATTATTTGTCATCTTTTTGGTAATATTCTTGTTGGTTGAGTTGTATGTACTTTATGAAAATGAAGTATTGTGTTTATTTCATTAAAAATTCAATAAAATGACGAGATCAATTTTTTCTTTATTTACAATTATTTTAAGTATCAATTTAGGTGTACTTTCAGCACAAGCTTATGAAATGCCTAAGTTGAATTATGAATACGATGCATTGGAACCTTATGTGGATGCTCAAACCATGGAGATTCATTATTCGAGACATCATCAGGCCTATCTCAATAATCTCAATAAAGCTGTAGTAGGAACTAAAGCAGAAGGAATGCCTTTAGAAGAATTGTTGATAGCAGCAGAAAGAAGAGGTGCCGCAATAAGAAATAATGGAGGCGGACATTACAATCACTCATTGTTTTGGGAGATTCTATCGCCCACAGGTGAAAAAATGCCATCTGATAAATTAAATGCTGACATAGAAAAAACTTTTAATTCTATTGATAATTTGAAAAAGTTGATGAATGAAGGAGCAGCTAAAAGATTTGGTTCTGGTTGGGTATGGTTGTATGTCAAGCCTGATAAATCTTTAGCAGTGAGCCACACTGCTAATCAGGATAATCCTATTATGGATGCAGCAGGAACTGAGCGAGGTATTCCTATTTTGGGTATTGATGTTTGGGAACATGCCTACTATCTAAAATATCAAAATAAGCGGGGAGATTATATGGGGGCAATATGGAATGTTATAGATTGGAGTAAAGTGAGTGAAAACTATGAAATGGCCCTAAATAGTCCACTATTAA
>CAZBCV010000165.1:0-7385 GCA_964490495.1 uncultured Aureispira sp.
ATTTTGACGAACCTGCAGCCGCTCTTTGATGTATTTGTCGTGGATGTTGTGCATAAAAGGTTAAGGTATTAATCACACTTTTTATTGATATTTTTAACAACCAAAAATTTAATTAGGTTCAATTTTCTATCAAAGTTATCTTAAAAATCAAAAATATCATTCAAAAAATAAAAGTTAGAAACCAATAAGCGGGGGGATGTCAAGAAGCCATCTCAGCAGAAAAGGTGGACATTATTAAGAAATCTCGAAAACAAGAAAATCATCTAAAAGACAATCAAGTAAAGTTTTGAAATATTAAAAGGATTTGTCAATCATTAATAGCAGTATTAACCTTGCCTTCAAAGCTCTTTAAGGTAAAAAGCTAACAGAAGCTAAAATAAAAATAACAAAAATGTACTCGACCTTACGCAACAAAAGACTATCTAAAAACATTATATAACTGTTTTATACAATTTTAGCATAGATATTCATAAACAATAGATAAATGAGTTTTTTCGACAATTTTGATGTCAAACAGATTGAAAATATAGAGCTTTTGGCCAAACAGGTTGTGGAAGGTTTTATCATAGGTCTTCACAAGAGTCCATTTCATGGTTTCTCGGTAGAGTTTGCCGAACATAGATTATACAATCCTGGAGAAGCCACAAAAGATATAGATTGGAAGGTTTATGCTAGGTCGGACAAAATGTTTACCAAAAAATTTGAGGAAGAAACCAATTTGAGATGCCAAATCATCATTGATACATCATCATCTATGTATTTTCCAGACGTAGAAGGACAAAAAGGATTGAACAAATTGCAGTTTTCTTCTTTGGCAGCGGCTTCTATTATGAATTTGCTGCGCAAGCAAAGGGATGCTTATGGCTTAAGTATATTTGATGAAGAAGTCAAAATCCATACAAAATGCCGTTCGGCGACTTCACACTACCGTTTGCTTTTGACATACTTGGACGATTTAATCAAAAATAAAAGACACGGGAAAAAAACATCAGCAGCTAAAGCACTCCACCAATTGGCAGATAGTATTCATCGTCGATCATTAGTGGTTCTATTTAGTGACATGTTTGATTCCTCAGAAGATACAGAAGACCTTTTTGCGGCCTTACAACATCTCAAATACGCCAAACACGAAGTGATTTTATTTCATGTAGTGGACAAAAAACATGAAATAGAATTTGAGTACGACAACAGACCTTATCTTTTTGTCGATATGGAAAGTGGAGAAGAAATAAAACTTCAACACAATCAAGTCAAAGAATTTTATACTCAAAAAGTAAATTCTTTTAATCAACAATTGAAGATGAAATGTTTGCAATACAAAATTGAGTTTGTAGAAACTGACATTAATGAAGGTTTTGTGCCTATTTTGCAGAATTTTTTGGTCAAAAGAAACAAAATGAAATAATATTAAAATCTTAGAGACATGTCCATAACATTAAACAAAATACCGACTACCCCACCCTTAGAAATATCTAAAAAAATCATAGTGCGAGAAACCGAAAAGCTCGCTGCAGAAATTGGTGAATGGCAACACAAGCTGTATGCAGAAGGCCAACAAAGTGTACTCGTTGTCCTGCAAGGAATGGATGCGAGTGGAAAAGATGGCACTGTAAAAAACGTTTTTAAACATTGTAATCCAACGGGAATAGATATTTACGGCTTCAAAAAACCCTCTTCTTTAGAGATGGCGCATGATTTCTTATGGCGTGTGCACCAAAGAGCCCCACAAAAAGGAAATATCATGGTATTCAATAGATCACATTATGAAGATATATTAATACAACGTGTCCATCAGTGGATAGATGAAGAAAGAGTAGAAAAAAGAATGTCTGCCATCAATGCCTTCGAAAACCTTTTAGAATTTGACAACAATACAAAAGTGCTCAAATTTTACTTACACATATCTCACGAAAAACAAGGAGAAAAATTGCAAGAACGCAAAGATGATCCCTCTAAAAACTGGAAACACAATGATGGTGATTGGGAGGAAAGAAACCATTGGGACAAGTACATGCAATGTTATGAATATGCCATCAATAAAAGTGAAATACCGTGGCACATCACCCCAGCTGACAAAAGTTGGTATCGAAACTATATTGTAGCCAAAACAGTTCTTGAGAATTTAAAGAACCTCAATCCTCAATTACCTGTGTTAAATTTTTAGTGGGATGGCCGAAGTATCAAAAATAAGAGTGGACAAGTGGCTTTGGGCAGTCAGAATATTCAAATCCCGCTCTATGTCCACGGATGCATGCAAAGCCGGAAAAGTCAAAAACAAAGACAACTCTAATCTCAAACCTTCATTCCTTGTGCAAGTGGGAGATGTAGTCAATGTTCATAAAAATGGCTTTAATTTGTCTTTCAAAATCAACAAAATCATTGAAAAACGAGTGTCTGCTACCTTAGCTGCTCCCTGCTTCGACGACTTGACACCTGAAGAAGAGATGAACAAATACAAAAACTGGTTTTCCGGGAAAGCCATGCCTGAGTTTAGAGATCGTGGAGATGGACGCCCTACCAAAAGAGAGCGGAGAACTATTGACGACTTTAAAGAAATGTATTTATATGATGACGCTTACGATACAGAAGATTAATAGCCTATAACAAATGAAGATATTCAATGGGAATCAAATTAAATCTTGGGACAAGTTTACCATAGAAAATGAACCTATTACTTCTACTGCCCTCATGGAGCGAGCTTCTAGTGCTTTTGTAGATAAATTTGTAACTACTTATCCTGATAGAAGCCGACCCATAAATATATTTTGTGGCAACGGAAATAATGGGGGCGATGGTTTAGTGATTGGACGGCTTCTTATGTTCAATATGTATGAAGTTGTGATTTACAAAATACAACTCACTCCTAAAGATAGTGAAGATTTTGATGTTCAATGGCAAAAAAACCTAGCCTACGACGCACTTAAAATGATTCCATTGAACAATAACAATTCCATTCCTACTCTATCAGGCATGGTAATAGATGCGATATTAGGAACGGGATTTTCAAGGCCTCTCAGTGAGGAATTGGCTCTAATAATAATGTCAATAAATTCTTCTGGTTTGCCCATTGTTTCGGTAGATATCCCCTCAGGACTTCCATCTGATGATATTGCAAATTCAGTGGCCATTCAAGCTACTCAAACATTTACTTTTCAAATACCAAAATATAGTTTTTTTCTAAAAAAAAACTTCCAATTTGTGCCTCAATGGACAGTCATCGACATTGGTCTAAGTAAAAATTTTATCGACTCAGAAGGCTGCCCAAGAATGTATTTGACAAAAGATATAGTTCAATCTTTTTACCGAAAACGACATAAATTTGGACACAAAGGTGATTATGGAACAGCTCACTTGCTGGTGGGAAGTAAAAACATGATGGGCGCAGCGATATTGGCGAGTAATGCCGCCATCAAATCTGGTGCTGGAATAGTAAAAACTATTGTTCCAAAATCATTACAAATTCCAATTATGGCAAGTATTCCTGAAGTCATGGCTCTTGGACGAAAGTCAATCCGTAACATAGATTTTAATACAAAAAACAATACTTTAGGCTTAGGCAGTGGTTTAGGTATTCATAAACAATCGATAAAAGTCTTGGAATATATTTTAAATCATGTACACACACCATTAGTTATCGATGCTGATGGTATTAATATCATTGCACAAGAAAAATGGCACAATAGAATACCGGCTGGAAGTATTATCACACCACATCTTAAAGAATTTTCTAGAATGTGGGGCGACACCAAAAACAGTTTAGAATGTTATCAATTAGCGTCAGAGATGTCAATGGTGCATCAAATTATAATAGTCCTGAAAGGTGCCCATACTCATATTTTCCTTCCCAATGGAGAAATTTATATCAATTCCACTGGGAATGTTGGGATGGCTACAGCCGGAAGTGGAGATGTCTTGACTGGACTCATCACGGGGCTTTTGGCGCAAGGTTACACCCCCAAAGAAGCTGCATTGTTAGGCGTTTATTTACACGGATTGGCCGGGGATTTTGCTTTATTGAATGAAAGTGAAGAGACGTTAACTGCACTAAATATTATAAATGGTTTAGCGCAAGCTTTTAAGACACTTTATTGACTTTTTGGACCTCCTTACTTTCTTGAGGTGGAAAAAATTTGTACCAATAAGACTCAAGCCAACTGGAATTGAATTTCATGTCTT
Source organism: uncultured Aureispira sp. (assembly GCA_964490495.1). Lineage (GTDB taxonomy): Bacteria > Bacteroidota > Bacteroidia > Chitinophagales > Saprospiraceae > OLB9. The sequence goes on from CAZBCV010000165.1 coordinate 4,177, forward strand.
TTAGAGCCATATACGTTAAGCCCACAGCAAAAGGTAAAAGTAGCAATACAGGCAACCATGCAGCCTTCAGCCCATTCATACTATCATTGCGCACAAGTTTTTCGCCATAAATAGTACTTACAATAAAAATCATGTAAAAAAGAATGGCCACTAATAAAGGATAGCCATAACCTCCCTTTCTTATGATACTTCCTAAAGGCGCTCCAATAAATAAAAAAACTATACATACCATTGCCCAACTGTACTGTTGATTGAGTCTCATCATATATTTTTGATATTGGTATTTATAATCTTTATTGATATTGGACATCGTAGAAACTTCATCTCTAGACCTTGACAAACTGCTTTGTGCACGTATCAATACTTCATTCAAATATATCGAATCTATACTCTGAACTATGTGTTGGTAGTCCACTGTATCAGCCAACGTTTTTTGAGTCACTATTTTGGGTATCTTTTTGTTTTGTACCAATGTGTCCTTTGTTAGTTGGGCATTTGCCGTGTTTTGAATTAATTTATTTAACTTTTTTTCATTTTCTGGCCTATAAATATCAGAGGATGAAACATTGGCATTGTCCGAAGTCGATGGAGTTACATTTGATATCGCCTTATCACTGCCAGGAGGTTGAGCATTTTGAACCAGTAAATTGATACTCGAAGCAATCTTATCTTGATTCGTATTGATATTGACAGAAAAAGAATCTATGGCTTTATAGAGTTGCCATGAATTCATCATTTGTTCTCTATCTCTATTAAAATCCAAAAGACCATCGTCAGCATTAAACACACTCATATCCATGGACTTTACGTAGTTATCAAAATAAGTCCTTAAAAATGGATATTCTGTCTTATTACTCCCTAAGGTGGTTTTTCGATTGTCTTCCCTATAAAAAACACCAGAATCCAACTTCATCACAAAATATCGACCTTCATCAGCCGTAAACATTTCTCCATGTTTGGAAGAATACACACGCACCAAACTCTTATCACTATCGGCATGATCGTAAATGAGCACGTCATGAATACCTCGCTTGTCATTGTCCACCTTTCCTACTCGGATGATGGTTTCACCAAATGTTGTATTAAAAATACCTTCTTCGATAGAAAGTGCCGATTTTTGTTTACGAATAGTAATAAATCTTTTATTGAATTGTAATAAAGAGGCTGGCTTCAAAAAATTAGATGCAAAAAGAGAAAATAAAGCTATAATGACAGCGACAAGGACTCCAGGCAACATGATGCGGATCAAGGAAATACCAGCAGACTTCATACTAGATAATTCGTATTTTTCAGCCATATCGCCAAATACCATCACCGACGAAATAAGAATTGTAATGGGCACGGCCATAGGTATCAGCGTCAATGCATAGTAGAGTATAAGCTCCAACATTTCAAGTATGCTCAAACCTTTGCCTAAAATTTCATCAATGTATTTCCATAAAAATTGCATGACCAATACAAATGTTGCCACAAAATATGACAATACTGCAGGTCCAATAAAACTTTTCGAAATGAGTTTATCTAATTTTTTCAAAAACTATTTGTATTATTTTTTATGAAACATATTCCCGTACATTTAGTTGAACGAATGAAATACAAATATCGCTATTTAAGCACCCTAAATTTAACTTCACTTTAGGAATATCATCATGTTTAGTGGGGATATTGTCTGAAATTATGCCATAGAATAGCTGATGGCACCTCATTAATCAGGCGAGTTCATTGTTCCTTTTCAAATATTTTCTAAGATAAAATAGGTGGCTAATTATTAATCCTTTACAGATTTTTCTTACACTAATTTATTATACAAGATACACGAAACCATTTATGTGTAAGGGATATCTATATTTTTTTTCAAAATAAATTAAAATTCAAGTTTGTTTTTAAAAATAGTGATTATGATTTATGCATGATGTAAGCAATATAAAACTGAAGTATAAAGAGGATAATCATACGGCCATCATTCAATACAATCATTACAAAAGTGATAATCAAAATGAATTAGCCATCATCGTATAGCCCAAAAACTAAATTTCCTCGATGTGGCCAATCACAGTTATAAAAATAACTTTAGATAAACAAATTGAACCCCAAAAAAAATCTAAAAGCTTTCAATAAAATTTCTTTTTTTGTCATACCTTTGTTCTATAAAATTATATACATACCTACGAGTTATCTGTAATCTAAGAATGTAACGGTTATGAGTAAAAATTCAAAGTTTATTATATCAATCCTTTTGGGTTTAATAATATTTAACAAGAACCTTTGTTTTGGACAAATTGATTTTCAGGCATCTGTTTACCCAGATATTTGTAAAATAAATCAAAAAGTAAAATTTGGTAAGTTTGGATGTCACTATAAAATATTGCATAAATTAGGAATTGATAAAAGAATAGTAGAGTCGCTAATTATAATCCCAAATAAAGGAAGTCTAAAGATTGAATATGACTATAATGAACATGGTGATATCTCCTATGAACAAATTTCATTTAACTCTAAAAAAATTGAAGTGAAGTATCAATATATATACGACATTATCAAACCTGAACACCATAATCTTACTCTCTATTTAATTGCGAAACAGACAACAACAATAAATAATTTAGAACCCATTGAAATAAATTCGTTACAAGGCAAAAACTCCTATGAAATTTTGAAAGCACAACTCAGAAATTTAAAAATAGTTAAAGATCAAGCCATTTTTGAATTACTAGAAGAATATCCAAAAACGAAAACATACAACTTGCCAGCTTGTAATTGTCAGAGTGATTTTGAATTAGAATTAGTTGATCAAATATATGGTTATAAACTTTTTAATATCAATGACAAATATGGAGCGTCCGTAGGTTCAGGAAGGCGTAATGGAAGTTTACATTACATTGGAGATACTAAGAAAGAAAAATGGAGATTAAAAAAGACTGTTTTTAATTACAATCAATCAGGTTACGTAGTTGAGACCTACAAATATAAAAAATGAATACTACTATCCTATTGGCTAATAATATGGGACAGTCCATCTTTTTAGGCTTTTGAGTTGCGAAGTTTATTAAGGTGATGTATGATATCGCTTGTTTTATGAACGCACTTCAATACCAAAATTTGTGTTCAAACTCAATGGTGAGATTTATTTAGCCAACCCCATGCAAAGTTGCTGTTAGGTTTAAGATATATTTCCAAAAAAATATTGCTTCCTCTCATCTTTCCTCCCC
>CAZBCV010000166.1:0-7324 GCA_964490495.1 uncultured Aureispira sp.
TCATAAGGATTGGGTGTGGGATAGCTGCTCAAAATACAATCCTGTCCAACTTCTCTTTCTTTCAATTGATGCCACATTTCTTCTGTAATAAATGGCATAAATGGATGCAATAAAGAGCACAAATCACTAAAAATATCAATGGCTTGGCTTTGTGTTGTTGCGCTAATTTTTTCGCCAAAAGCAGGCTTGATGATTTCTAAATACCAGCTACAAAAGTCGGACCATATAAAACTATAAATTGACATCAATGCTTCTGAAAGACGGTATTCTTTAAAATTTTTGTCAATATCCGCAGATACACTGTTGAGTTTATGTTTCATCCATTCAAAAGCCAATGTTTCGCCAGGAGTTGGTGCTTTGTCCACCTCTATTTCAAAACCTTTGATTAAGCGCAATGCATTCCAAAGCTTGTTTGAAAAATTACGTCCTTGCTCACAAAGTTTGTCGTCAAAGAGTAAATCTCCACCTGCAGGTGAGCAGGACAACATACCAAAACGAACTCCGTCGGCTCCAAAATCTTCTATAAGTTTAAGTGCATCCGGGCTATTACCGAGCGATTTAGACATTTTACGTCTAAGTTTATCTCTTACCATACCCGTGAAATAAACATGGTAAAATGGGCGCTTTCCTTCCCATTCGTAGCCCGCCATAACCATACGTGCCACCCAAAGAAATATAATATCCCAGCCTGTCACAAGTACAGATGTTGGGTAATAATAATCTAATTCAGTTCTATCTCTGAATCCATCAAAAACAGTAATGGGCCACAACCATGATGAAAACCAAGTGTCCAATACATCTTCATCTTGCCTAATATCGGAAAGTTGAATGTTTGGATATTTGGCTTGCGCTTGCTTAAAAGCTTGTTCCTTTGTTTCTGCTACAAATATTTCATCGTTGTAATAGTAGGCAGGTATGCGGTGTCCCCACCACAATTGTCTAGAGATGCACCAGTCCTTGATGTTTTCCATCCAATGGCGGTAAATATTTTTTTGATTTTTTGGAAAAAACTCTACTTCATCAGTCATAACTGATTGTAATGCAGGTGCTGCAATCGATTTCATATCAACGTACCATTGGAGCGACAATCGAGGTTCTACTACTGCATTTGTCCTTTCAGAACGGCCTACATTGTTTTGATAATCTTCTACTTTTTCCAATAAATCCGCGGCTGCTAAATCTTTTGCAAATTTTTTCCTCACTACAAATCTATCTTCACCTACATACACTTGAGCGTCCGAGCTCATGGTGCCGTCTTCATTGAAAACGTCAATGACTGCGAGTTGGTGTCTCAAACCTATTTCATAGTCGTTGGTATCATGGGCAGGAGTGACTTTTAAGGCGCCGGTCCCAAACTCCATGTCCACATAACTGTCTTTTATGATAGGAATAGCTCTCCCCAAAATAGGAACTATTACTTTTTTGCCTTCCAAGTGGCTATATCTTTCATCATCGGGATGAACGGCTACAGCAGTATCGCCCATTATGGTTTCAGGTCGGGTGGTGGCTACTATAAGGTATTCCTCGCTGCCTTCTATTTTATATCTTACGTGGTACAGTTTAGAATTTTCCATTTGGTAAAGCACCTCTTCATTAGACAAAACAGTTTTGGCTTCCGGATCCCAATTGACCATTCGTTTTCCACGATAAAGTTTGCCTTTATTATATAAGTCCACAAATACTTTGATGACACCATGAGACCTTGTTTCGTCCATAGTAAAAGCTGTTCTATCCCAATCGCACGAAGCGCCTAATTTTTGAAGTTGTTGAAGTATTATCCCACCATATTCTTCTTTCCATTCCCACGCATATTCTAGAAATTTTTCACGCGTGAGGTCGCCTTTTTTTATGCCTTTCTCTCTGAGCATTTTGACAACTTTAGCCTCTGTAGCTATAGATGCATGGTCTGTTCCTGGTACCCAACATGCATTTTTCCCGTCCATCCTAGCTTTGCGAATAAGTACATCTTGAATGGTATTGTTGAGCATGTGTCCCATGTGCAATACACCTGTGACATTGGGTGGCGGTATTACTATACTATAAGCCTCTCTTTCGTCTGGCACAGAATGAAAATATTTTTTGTCCAACCAATGTTGGTACCATTTACTTTCTATTTCTTGAGGTGTATATCGGGATGAAATCATTGTAAGTGTATTAATGTCTAATTATCAATATTTATTTAAAAACGTAGTTTTAAGGCTTCTTTCGTGCCGTTTTTGTATTCTATGACCATAATAAAATTACCATAATCACTTTCGTCAAAGATGTTATTGTATATTTCTTGCTCCATGAGTGAATTGGTGATGGAAGGAATAGTGTTGGAGTGACCTACCATAATTATTCTATTCACTTCTTCAGATTGTCTTATGGCTTCTATGAGTGGTTTGAGCGACTTATTTTCATAGGGTAAAATAGGCATGGCCTTAATATCGGCCAAAGAATCCACAGTGTACATTGTGCGCAGTGTCAAAGTAGAATATATGGCATCAATTCTGGTACCTCTTAAAATATCGGCTATTTTGGAAGCTCTGATTTGCCCCTCTTGTGACAGAACAGGCTCACCTTCGACAGTAGTATCTTTTTCAGCATGTCTCACTAAATAGAATATTTTGGCAATACTGTCTATTTTTAATGTCAATTGCGAACCATCTTCGAACTCTAAAATATCGGATTTTATGGCTTTTATTGTTTTGCCATCATAACTCACCTTAGGTGTGTCACCCTTATTTTGACAAGAAAAAATAAGAATGCCTAAGCTTAAAGAGATAAGTAAATAAAATTTATTCATGACTTACATTTTATCTTGTTTTATAATTCAGAATGAAAATACTAAAAAATATCCGTTGCGACTTGATTGCGCAAAATATCTTCCAAAGTTTCCCGCTCTCTTATCAAATAATCAATGCCATTATGGATAAGAACTTCCGCAGGTCTATATCTTGAATTGTAGTTAGAAGCCATGGTAAAACAGTATGCTCCCGCATTTTTGAATGCCAAAATATCCCCTTCGGTTACCTCGTGCAATTTGCGGTTAACCCCAAATGTATCTGTCTCACAGATATAGCCTACCACATTATAAATACGTTGTCTGCCTTCTGTTTTGGACACATTGATGATATTGTGATAGGCATCGTACAACATAGGTCTTATGAGGTGGTTGAGACCTGAATCCACACCTACAAAAACTGTGGAAGTGGTTTGTTTGACGACATTGGACTTCACAAGAAATGTGCCAGCCTCACTCACTAAAAATTTACCTGGCTCAAATTCAAGGCTTATTTCCTTTCCATATTCTTTACAAAAATCATTAAATCTCTTTGTGATTTTTTCGCCTAATTCCTCAATGTCTGTTTCTATATCATCTGTTTTGTAAGGTACTTTAAATCCACTTCCAAAATCGATATATGATAAATTTTTGAATTCTTTGGCTACTTCAAAAAGTATTTCTGCACCTTGCAAAAACACATCTATATCCATAATGTCAGAACCAGTATGCATGTGGACGCCTTCTATTTTCATGTTGTGCGTGGATACTATTCTGTGTATATGGGGTAGTTGGTGAAATGAAATTCCAAATTTAGAATCTACATGTCCCACACTTATCTTTGAATTGCCACCTGCCATGATATGAGGATTGATACGCACACATACCGGATATTGAGGATGAATCTCTCCAAATTGTTCTAAAATGGATAAGTTGTCAATATTTATTTTTACGCCATATTCTACAGCTTGATTTATTTCCTCTATAGAAACACAATTGGGTGTGTACATGATATCTTGAGGCGCAAAACCGGCTTTAATACCTACATGGACTTCTTGAATAGATACTGTGTCTAAGCCAGCCCCCAACGACTTAAAATATTTGAGGATGTTGATATTATTGAGAGCCTTACATGCATAATTGATTTTGAGATTTTTTACACCAAAAGCATTGTAAAGTCTGTCGTATTGGTGCTTCATAATGGATGTTTCGTAAACATACAATGGACACTCATATTTATCCGCTAAAAATTGAGGTGTCAAACCACCATCAAATTGGTATTGATTGTTGATAAATTCCATAAAATTATTGAAATAAGCCGCAAAGTTAAGGAGTTTGTTTAAATCTTTGGCAGTAATGTTCAATTATTATACAGTACACCTGTTTTTTGTAATGAAGTTTAATCGACAAAAAGATGTTTTGCTACCTCTTTATTTGTTAAAAAATCTGAGTAAATATCCGTCACATAAATTCCATATTTCTGAATAAAAGTTTCCAACAAAGTGTCTCTCACCACAACGATTATTTTAATAGGCCACTCAGACTTTATACTACACATGTGGTGAAGGAAATTTGAAAAATTGGGTTCGTAACCTCGACTTTGGTTGACTTCTAATCGACCTATTTCATCAATTATAAATATACCTTTGGGATTTTGTTCATATTCCAACATCAATTGGACACCCCGTGTGAATGCATCATTATTGAGAAAATATTGACCTATTTGTATAGTATTTTTACTGGTATTTTCTAACTCATAGGGCAAGGTATTACCCTTATGGATTTCATAAAACACCATCTTATTGTCCCATCTTGGGGTGATAAAACCAAAGATATTTGAATGTTTTTTTATTGTGTTGAATAACATTGTAGATTTGCCAGATTTGACTTTATCTGAAAGAATGATCACTTGGGTCATATTTGTTGGTTTTCTTTCATAGACAAATAAATTAAACCTATCACAAAGTATTGGACTTTATTTTGCCATTGATATTTTTGATTTATGGCATTGAATAGTATCAAAGCTTTGCGGCTAAAATCAGGTATATATCCTAGTGTATGTGAAAACAAGGTAGTATCTACGCTTTGTTTGGACATCCATTTTTTGACAAGGCGCATGATGATAGGGCCAACAATAAATACAATTAATAGACTAACTAAAATGGAACGACCCAAAAATAAAATCAATTTTACAAGAGGAAAGGCCGGGAAAATTAGTTTGATAAATAGAGTTAAACCTAATAAAATACTAAGGCCAAAAACCCATTTTTTTATCACCTGTTTTTTGGAAGGAATTTCCGTTATCTGTTCAAATTCAAGGGTATCCAATTGTGATTTTATGATGTAGATTTGACCTGGAATCTTAGGTATCCAAAACCCCAAAATAAGGCCAACAATTCCATACAAAATGATATAAAATACAAATACTGTGTAAATGAACGAACTTTCGTAATCGAGACCTAATGTATAGAGTACTTGCTGCGCAGATTGGTCCACTGCACTTATGAGCGAATTACCAAAAATTAAAATAGACAATATGACCTTTTGCAGTGCAGATTCTATCAAAGAGAGCATAGCAAAAACCAATGTTTTGAGTTGGAAATGACTATGACTACGGTACAAAAAATATCCTAAGTAACCCTGAAAAAAAACAGCAACATAGGCTTGCCAAGGTGAGTAAGGACTTAAAGTTAGCTTAATGAGCAAGACCACTCCTAGAGCCTGAATTATTTTTTGGGGTTTATCTGGGTAAAAATGGGCTATCATAGCAATACACATTACAGACACGCTCCCGACAATCAAGCCTGTAAAAGGAATTTTTAGTGCATGCATAATACCGCCTATGGCACTTTCGGCAAATGCCCAAACTAAAATCCAAGTTTGAAAATTGGGCATTGGCTCAAAATCCAAAATCTTTTTATCCATGGGTGTCAATGGTTAATGTACCTATGACTTCGCATGTATGGGTAATCTGAACACTTTTTTTGAGCATCATGGACACTGAACAATATTGCTCCATAGACATTTGTACAGCTTTTTCTAGTTTTTCGAGCTTTACGTCTCCAAAGGCTTTGTAATGCAAATGAATGTGAGTAAATACTGCTGGTATGGCGTCAGCTCTTTCTGCCTTCACTTCTACGATGAGGTCTGTGAGGTTTTGTCTTGTTTTTTTCAAAATACTTTCAATATCTACTGTACTACATGCGGCAATAGCCATCAATACAGATTCCATAGGTCCTACGCCTTCTTTAGAGCCTGACAAATGGATTGTATGCCCTTTTTCGTTTTGGCCTATATAGTTGTACGCCTTTTCTGTGGATTTTAATTTTACCTGCATTGTGTTGTTAATCTATTGTTGAATATAAATATTGAAGTATCAAATAAGTTTAAATGTCGAAGCAAAAATATTGAATTTCTATGGCAAATATTAGGAACGAAATAGGGTTGCCAACTCATTTTTGAATTACCGAGGAAACTCAAAATTTAAAAAGAATGGAGCGTTTGCTTTTACATTGAATAAATTTGATTAATTTCGCACTTTAAATCAAAAATACAAAAAATGTTTGTCATAAATATTTATTTAAAATTGGCATTGATAGCTATAGGATTTATAGGTGGAATAATTTTTACTTTTGTTTGGGGATTCGGTTATTCCTGGATTTTTTTCCTCATAGGTCTTATTTTTTTAGCAAGTTACTTGTTTTTAGGAACGATTCAATCTTCTACTGAATTACTCCAAAAAATGGATTTTGATGGTGCGGAAAAACGTCTCAATATGACATTGTTTCCAAAAATACTTTATGTCACCAATAGAGCATTTTATTTCATACTCAAAGGTTCTTTAGCTGCTCAACGCAAAGACAATAATACTGCTGAAGGTTATTTTAAGCAAGCTTTGGCGCTCAAACTGCCTACCGACAACGAAAAAGGAATGGTTCTGCTCCAAATGGCAGGCCTACAAGCCAATAAAAATAACTGGGCTGCGGCCAAAAAATACTTTTACCAAACCAAAGGCCTAAAAATTACCGAGCCTCAAATCAAAGAACAACTCAAACAATTGGAATCAGCACTCAACAACAGTAGTCAAATCCAACAAGCTCAAAAAATGGGCTTTAGACCCGGTCAGACCAATTTGGGTGGTAAAAGAAGAAGGCCAACGATGAGATAGTTTGAAGGAGTTCAAATTGGTGTGCGGTAATAGGTTGACTATACCTACAAAAACAAATTTGTTTCTCGGTGTATTTCTTCCTTTGTTCTTAAGATTTTTGATGGAAAAATTGAATTGTTTGTCATAAAATTATTTAATTCCCTATTATCTTAACACCCTAAATGTTAAAGTTATCTCATTTGCAAATAATAATATAAAAAAATTTGATGGACTTAAAAAATCCAAGTATATTTGCATTTCCATTTTGTGAATAAAAATAAGATATTGGGTATGCCATTCTATGAAATTTGGTGGTATACCCCAACCCTACTTCTGAGTTTTTGAATATCCATATTCCTCAAAAAAATGACTTTTTGGGCATCGTTCAGAGTTATATTTTTGATAGTCAAGGC
>CAZBCV010000167.1:0-7292 GCA_964490495.1 uncultured Aureispira sp.
CCAACGGTGGAGCTGATCAAACTCAAACATTCACAGGCTGGAGACTCAAAGATTCGGGTAGTGGAAACATGGTTAATATTCTTTCTGGTTTTACCTATACCATAGGAAATATCCAAGTGGCCCCCAACTTCATGTATCAAGAGCCTTTAATTGATGCCATACCCAATAATTATGGAGGGCCAGCCAGGCTAAGAAATTTTATAGATGACCCTTTTGCAGTAAGAAATGGAAATAGACAGATGTACGGATATGAAGTATTATTCACATATGATCCTACACCAGGCTCATGGATGTATGAATGGGATAATGATCGAGCAGAAGATGCAAAATTTGCCATGAACTTAGGATTTATTTATAGAAGACAACCAACAACAATGGACGCTCACATTGGATTTTTAGCTGATCGTTCCTTTTTTGCTTTTGCAAATTCAGCACCTGCCCAAGACTTATGGGAAGTGCACTCCAGATTGGTCTCTAAAATCAGCAATGATTTAGGCATTATAGGTAACTTTTATGCCGGAAATGGCCAAGCAAATGGTGATGACCAAAGAACTATAAACAGGTATGGTTTTGATGTAAGAGCCATCAATAAAAAATGGAAATATATGTATGCATTAAAGTTCAATGACTGGGGACCTTTTGACTACCATAGAGACTTCAACCTTACCTACCCAGTTCAAACTATGCTTGATGTGTCTGTAAGTTTAAAAAAGCCTGATTGGTTTGTTTTACCAAGCACGCGCATTGGCCTTAGAGGAACTTGGAGGTCTTTGGATGAGTTTTCACCAAGATTTTCACCTAATACTGCAGCGGAGTTTCAAAACCAACCTATCATAAGCCCCGTCGGCTTTCCAGATGGAAGCGAATGGGAGATTAGAACATATATTCATATTGATATAGGTAAATAATATCTAGTTTAGAAAATAAATATAGAAATATCTTAGTTGACACATAAAAATATAAACATGTTACACAAATTTATTATAAAATTAAAATTAAACGTTTTAGTAATTTTGGGGTTTGCGCTCTTCATCACTAGTTGTGAAAGAGAAATTTCTGAAGATGCTGTTTTGGCATCGTATCCTAACACACCAAATATCTTCACCGATGTTCCTATTGGCTTGACAGATGATTTTTTTATCTCGTTTGACCCCGCTGCGGGTGCTAACACTGAAGGATTTGGAGTGGATAATAATGAAGCTTATGCTGGTAAAACTTCAATAAGAATTGATGTGCCGGCGCCGAATGACCCCAATGGTGGTTTTATTGGTGGAATATTTAAAGATAGAGGCAATGGACGTAACTTAACAGATTATGATGCCTTAACATTTTGGGTCAAAGGTTCTACTACTGCTACAGTAGAGTTCGGTTTTGGTACTGATTTTGAAGAAAACAAACATGCGGTAGGTCTTAGTGGTGTCCAACTATCTACAGATTGGAGAAAAATAGTTATTCCTATTCCAGATCCAACAAAACTTGTACAAGAAAAGGGCATGTTCTTATTTGCTGCTGGAACAAACAGTACAGGGGGTATTGGATACACCATGTGGATAGATGAAATTCGATTCGAAAAATTAGGAAACAACAGACTTGTATATCCATACATATTTAATGGTGAAGATAGAACAGCTGTTGGATTTAATGGCGCTATTCAAGTGATAAATCAATTAGGGGCTGTATTTAATTTGTCTAATGGCCTGAATCAGTCTGTCACAGTTGGCCCTGGGTACTTTGAGTTTACTTCAAGTAATACAGCCGTTACTGGCCCTTTTGAAATCAATAATGCTGGTGAAGCGACTACAACTATTATAGGAGATGAGGGAACCGCTATTATAACAGCACAAGTAGCGAACATTACTGCACGTGGGTCGTTGACTATCAATTCAGGAGGATCCTTTGACAATGCACCTGACCCTACAGTAAATCCTGCTAATGTATTATCAATTTTTAGTGATAGCTACACTGGTGTAACCGGTTTTAATCCTGGATTTTTTGCTGGCCCCAATACACAAAATATTGCAGTACAGAATTTTGGAGGAAATAATCTTTTAAACTATGAGTCTATAGATTTTATAGGAATGGCATGGGATGGAACTTCAGATGTATCGGGTATGTCAATGGTTCATTTAGACATTAAATTGACAAGTGCCGCTGGAACAAATTTGGTAGTAGAGTTAATTGATTTTGGGCCAGATAATACTGATAATGGTTTTGGAGATGGTACAGCAGGAGGCCATAATGTATCCAATAGATTAAGAAAAGACGAATGGGTAGGAATAGACATACCTCTGAATCAGTTTAATCTACGTACAGGTGGCGGAGGGGCTGGCAATCCCAATTTAAAGAACATAGGCTATGTAGTTCTTGTTTCAAATAATAGAGCTTCTGTTTTGGTGGACAATGTTTATTTTTACAAAAATTAATAATAAATACTTTTAAAATGAAAATAATAAATTTATTAAACATTATATTGATTATATCCGCGTTAGGCTTTATTTTAAGTTTAACTTCGTGCAATCTTAATGAAACACAAACTGTGGTGACTAAATTCAACTTAGTATTTGAAGACAATTTTGATGTAGATGGTGCTCCAAATCCACAAAAATGGACTTTTGATCTTGGCGCTGGTGGTTGGGGCAATAATGAGTTACAAAATTATACTAATAGACCTGAAAACGTTATTGTCCAAGATGGAAATCTTGTAATATCTGCTCGTTCAGAATCTTTTGGTGGAGCAAATTTTACTTCAGCCAGATTAAAAACCCAAAATATTTTTGATCAGAAATATGGTCGTTTTGAAGCACGTATCAAACTACCTTTTGGAAAGGGTTTGTGGCCTGCTTTTTGGATGCTTGGCTCAAATATTGAAGAAGTGAGTTGGCCTCAATGTGGTGAAATAGACATTATGGAATATCTTGGGAACAAACCAACGGAAGTATTTGGAACGATTCATGGTCCAGGATTCGCAGGTGCAAACAGTATAGGTAAAAAGTACAATTTAACTGCTGATAGGTTTGATAATGACTTCCATGTGTTCGGTGTTGAATGGACTGAAAATTATATCAATTGGTATGTAGACGACGTATTATATTCTCAGATCACTAAAGAAGATGTGGAAGAAAAAGGTGGAGAATGGGTCTTTGATAACTCATTTTTTATGATATTAAATATAGCAATAGGCGGAAACTTACCTGGAAGTCCTAATGCTTCTACTGTATTTCCACAACAAATGCTTGTCGATTATGTAAGGGTTTATAAATAAAATTAGATGTTAGAAATTAGAAGTCAGAGCGGTGGCTTCTCGTTTATTAGGCCTCCAAGCATTGGTAAACGTTTTGTTGGATCTAGTCAGGTTTTTGATTGATGATTTTAAATTAAACCAAAATATTAAAGTAACATAAAATAAATTATGGAGTTAGATTTCGAAATGGTGGAAAAAGAAAATGTTATATTAACTTTCGAAGAGTTAGGTGAGGAGCAATTTCTCAAAATATCGAATAGCGATATAATGAGACCTTTTTTTATGAGTATTGTGAGTGATACTGACCATTGGATGTTCATATCTAGTAATGGAGGACTTACCGCGGGTCGCAAAAACTCAGAATATGCACTTTTTCCTTATTATACGGATGATAAAATCACTGAATTTGCCGATATTACTGGAAGTAAATCTATTTTTCAAATAAATTTACGCCACGAAATGATTATTTGGGAGCCTTTTTCAATAAGAAAACTCAACAATTCCCCCATACAACGAAATATTTATAAAAGTATATATGGGAATAAAATTGTCTTCGAAGAACTACTTATAAATTATAATATTACTTTTAGATACACTTGGGCATCGAGTGATAATTTTGGTTTTGTAAAAACATCGTATATTCATAACAATAACCCTTATGATATTGAAGTGAATCTTTTGGACGGTATTCAGAACATCATGCCTTATGGTGTGAACAGTGATTTACAGCGCGCAAGTAGTAATTTAGTAGATGCTTACAAAAGAAGTGAATTAGACACAAAATCAGGATTAGGGATTTTTGCATTAAGTGCCATCATAGTGGACAAAGCAGAACCAAGCGAAGCTTTGAAAGCTAATATAGTATTTTCTACCGGACTTAGTCAACCTAAATATTTATTGTCTTCAAGGCAATTAGATAAATTTAGAAAAGGTCTTGAAATCTCGTTAGAAACAGACATTAAAGGTGAAAAAGGTGCTTATTTTGTGAACAAAAAAACCTATATCAGCCCAGTTGGACATGTTTCATGGCAAATTGTAGCAGATGTAAACAAAAATCATAGTCAAATATTCAGCACAATATCTGATTTAAAATCTAATATAAACATAAAAAATGAAATCAAATTAGATGTCGATAAAGGTACACAAAATTTGATTCAATTAGTATCATCATCCGATGGAATACAATTTACGAACGACCATTTACAAGATTCACGGCAATATTCAAACGTGCTTTTCAATATCATGCGTGGTGGTATTTTTGATGATAACTATAGTATTGATTCTATTGATTTTTCAAATTATATTAAAAAAGCCAATCAAAACATATTTGCTCAATACAAAGATTTCTTACAGTCTTTTGCTTCCAATATTACTTATTCAGAAATGGTATCGAAAGCTAAAGAGACAGATAATGAAGACTTCATACGCCTAACGGTAGAATATCTGCCCCTAAAATTTAGTAGGCGACATGGTGACCCTAGCCGACCATGGAACAAATTCTCCATCAATCTAAAAGATGAAGATTCGGGTGAGAAATTATTAGATTATGAAGGTAATTGGAGGGACATTTTCCAAAATTGGGAAGCTTTAGCATATGCTTATCCTGATTATATAGATGGAATGATGTTCAAATTTTTAAACGCTTCAACCTTTGATGGCTATAATCCATATAGAGTAACAAAAAGTGGTTTTGACTGGGAAACCATAGAACCTGACGACCCATGGTCGTATATAGGGTATTGGGGCGATCATCAGATCATCTACCTACAAAAGTTCTTAGAAATTATTGACAAATTCAAACCCGGTGGACTACAAACTTATTTTGATAAAGATTGGTTTGTGTATGCCGCCGTACCTTATATCATAAAACCTTACCACGATATAGTAAGCAATCCTAAAGACACCATTGGCTTTGACCACCATTGGGACAATACCATAAGAAATAGAAGAAAAGAAATGGGTGGAGATGGCGCTCTATTGAGAGATAATGATAATAACGTTTATCATGTCAATCTTATAGAGAAATTACTCGCTACCCTATTGGCCAAAATGTCCAATTTTATACTTGATGGCGGAATATGGCTCAATACTCAAAGACCTGAGTGGAATGATGCCAATAATGCGCTAGTAGGGAATGGTGTTTCAATGGTAACTCTTTATTACATGAGAAGATTTCTAGTGTTTTTAAAGAATTCATTAGACAAAACTGATTTAGAGCAATTTAAATTATCTAGTGAGCTCATTGAATTTTATCATAGCGTTAGAGAGTCTTTGAGCAATCATCTGCATTTGTTGGACTTACCGATAGATGGGAAAACTAGAAAAGAATTATTAGATCAATTAGGCTCGGCTGCCTCAGAATACAGACATCACATCTATAAGTCGGGGTTTTGGGGTAAAAAGAGAAGTGCCTCCATTCAAGGTCTGAAAAATTTCATTGAAAATTCTTTAATTTTTATCAACCATACTATTGACAAAAATAAACGAAAAGATGGCCTTTTTCATGCCTACAATTTAATGACTTATACTCATGAAACTGTCGATATTTCCCATTTAGATGAAATGTTAGAAGGACAAGTAGCCGTATTAAGTTCTGGAAAGTTAACGACAAAAGAAGCCCTATCTGTTCTAGATTCGATGAAAAACAGTGCCTTGTTTCGTCCCGACCAATACAGTTACATCTTATACCCTAACAAAAACCTCACAGGCTTTTTGCAAAAGAACATTATTTCAGAAGATGATGTAATGTCATCTCAACTATTTCTAAAATGCCTAAAAAGTAATAACAAAACATTGATAGAAAGAGATGTAAATGGTCGCTATCACTTTAATGGTAACTTTAAAAATGCAATAGACCTCAAAGCGGCTCTAGAATCCTTTCGAGGTACTGAGTTTGAGGCATTAATGGAAAAAGAACAATCATCTATTTTAGAAATATTTGAAAAAATATTCAATCACAAAGCTTTTACTGGTAGGTCAGGTACTTTTTTTGGATATGAGGGTTTGGGCTCAATTTATTGGCATATGGTTTCCAAACTTCTTTTAGCCGTTCAGGAAAATTGTTTATTGGCCATCCAACAAAATGAAAATACTGAGAGTATAGGCCGTTTGTTGGATCATTACTACGAAATTCAAGCAGGAATAGGTGTGCATAAATCTCCGGAACTATATGGAGCATTTCCTACAGATCCTTATTCACACACACCCATGCACAAAGGCGCACAACAACCAGGAATGACAGGTCAAGTAAAAGAAGATATTCTCTGTAGAATAGGTGAATTAGGTTTGATTATCGAAAATGGACAATTGACTTTTTACCCGTGTTTATTGAGGAAATCAGAATTTTTGACAGCAGACAAAATGGTAACTCTCAAAAATCTTAATGGAAAAGATGAGACTTTTAAAATAGAGAGCGGTCAGTTGATTTTCACCTATTGTCAAGTTCCAATTATCTATGAAATGAGTGACGAAATGAGTACAGTCGTATTTTATAGTGATGGATATTCAATAAAATTTAATGATAATAGGCTCAACATCGAGGATAGTCAAGCACTATTCAATAGAAAAGATAGAATTAAGCAAATCAAAGTGTGTATAGACAGTAATGTTTTGAAATAAAAATTATTGATCATGTTTTCATTTAAAAAATCAATACCAATACTAATTATAACAACTTTATTTTTTATATTTTTGAATATGACATCTTGTAAAGAAAAACAAAAAACCGACAATCTCTCTGCCTCTGATATTCTGGGAAACCCAAAATATCAAGCTATAAGCTATGGTGGCTATCGACAAAAAACAAGAGAAATTCAGCCGACTATCATTGAATTGAAAGAAGATTTAAAGATATTACATGCTTTGGGTTTTCGTATTTTGCGCACATACAATGTCCAATTTGATGAAGCTGCCAATTTACTCCAATCTATTAAGGAATTAAAAGCTGATGATCCAACATTTGAGATGTACCTTATGTTGGGCGCATGGATTGACTGCAAAAATGCATGGACACACCTTCCTGTTGACCATAATGAAGAAAGTGAAAATAACG
>CAZBCV010000168.1:0-7248 GCA_964490495.1 uncultured Aureispira sp.
TTTAACGGTTTTGCTCCACGATTTTTTAACGGCTAATTCGTTAAGGCCGATTGGAGCGTTGAATCTAGACTTTGATGTTGTTTTTGGCCGGTTTTTAAATCTCCACTAGCTTTCATGCCCTTATTATTTAGTGTGTGATCTCAGTTTTGGCTTTTATTTTTATTGGGTTATCCAGCTTTTGATTTATTGTTACTACTTGAAGTTTTAGATTCGTTCGCATATTTAATCTTCTTTTTCTTTTGCCCACGCTAAAGTCGTGGCAGGCTTTGATGCATAAGAAACAAAAAATCAAGCCTGCCTACCCTGACGGTTCGGCTAGGCAGGGCTTTAACGACTTAGCCTAAAATTCTTCCGTAAAACCTAAAAATGTAAAATGACTTTTGTGTTGCACATTTCACTTTCTACATGTTGATTATCACTTATTTTTTGAACATTCTACTTCACCAATGACTGTACTCAAAATGAGAGTTGAGATTTTTTAAATAACTATATTTAAAGTTGAATTCATGATTCATAAGCGGGATATTATGCTTTAAAATGGGGTGATGCTCCTGTGCTTTTATGCTCTAATGGCCTCAACTGGATCGAGTGCTGAAGCTTGCATGGCTGGAATGACGCCTGATATGATGCCTACTATAACCGACGTCACTACGCCCACTAACATATTGTTGAAAGACATGGACATCTCAAAAGGAATGGCCATAGAAATAAGTTTTAAAACAACAAACACCAAAATTAGGCCGATCACTCCGCCTATGATACACAATATCACAGATTCTATAAGGAATTCCATCAAAATAACTTTTCTTTGTGCGCCTAAAGCCTTTTTTATACCTATGATATTGGTCCGTTCTTTGACAGAAACGAACATGATATTGGCCACACTCACCATACCCACTATAAGCGCAAAAATGCCAATCATAAAACCCGCTATGTTGAGTACTTTGAACACACTGTCCAATACTTGTGACAACATAGAAAGTTCATTGAGTGCAAAATTATCTCCTTCTACTGGCTTGAGACGGCGAGCAGCCCGCATGATGCCAGTGATTTCTCCCTTCAGATCTTGCAGATTGTCGGGGTCAATGGCTTTGATGACCAACATTTTACCTGTAGAATTTTCGTCTCTTGTATTGACAAATTTTTTCACACTTGTGTAAGGAATCCAAATGACTTCATCAAAATTTAAAAAGTTGAACATGTTTTCCCCTTCGCTTTCTAAAAAACCTACTACTTGGTACTTTTGGCCAAATAGTTTAACATTCTGACCCACACCATTAGCTTTTGGGAAGAGTTCATTGTACAATTTATACCCTAAAATAACTTTGTTCGCACCAGAATTGTATTCAGACTGTGTAAAGTATCGGCCTTCTTGGAGTTGGATATCTTGAATTTGATTGTAATCAAAAGTACTCCCCATGATGAAGGCATTGTCCACATAGTTGGATTCATGTTTTATGGTGCGGCCACCTGTAAAAACCACAAAGGCAGCCTTACTGGCAAGTTTTGATTTTTTTTGGATAGTTTGGAAGTCTTCGAAAGATGGTGTAGGTCTTTTGGCATATTTCCAATAGTTCATTCCTGGGTCTTCGTTCCATGGCATACGATCCAGATAAATAACGTCGCTGCCCAATTCATTGAAGCCCTCAACAATATTTTTTTGGAGTGAATCCACAGCAGATTTTACAGTGATGATACAAAAAATACCAATGGTGATACCCAATAGGGATAGAAATGTTCTCAGCTTATTGCCCATCAAAGCACTTAAAGCCTGAAGCGAACTTTCCCAAAATATTTTTAAAAATAAATTCACAATGTTTTTCTGTATTACAGCCCAAAGATACAATAGAAGCCTCCAAAATCAATCATTAAATGGACTAAACCTTAATTTTTATCGGTGAAAAGGCATGTATTTATGATATTTGCCCATAGGGAAGTTCTATAAATCCTACAGAAGTGACTCAAATTTTTATCACTTTAAATACTTTAATTTTAAAATCATCAATTATATGTATGAAATAAACACCCTTAGGAAATGTGCTCAAATCTAAGACATTTATATTAGAATCCCATTCAATATTTTGAACAAATTGACCTTGCGCATCATAGATTTTTAAAGTATTCCATACATTTTGGCTTTCTACAATGATATTATCCACAAAGGGATTAGGGTAAACTTTTATGGTTTGAATTTCATTGGGAGATATTGAAGACAACTTATCAATAAAAAAAGAATCCATGATTTGGCAATCCCTATTGTCACTTATGGTAACAGTGTATGTACCCGGTTGTGACACGTTGATACAAAAAGAATTTGTGTCACCATTGCTCCATTTCAATGTATATGGCAACTGTCCACCTTCGGGATTGACACATATTGTACCTTCATTATCCTCCAAAATTGGCGTCAAAGTAGGATTGGGTTTAATATCAGAAAGTGGCGTTAAATTGATGGGATTGATAGGGAAAACGCATCCCAAAGAATCCACTATCATCCCTTCATATACACCCGATAACAAATCAAATATATGAAAACCTTCTAGCTCATTGTTATTCCATGATACATTGTAAGGAGCTTGTCCTCCTGATACTTGAATTTTTATTTCGCCATCTCTGTCAACGGGACATTGGTTTTGGATAAGCTCAGAAACTGAATAATTAATAGCTTTTCCTTGTGACACAAACAATCTATCAGACACACCTACACAACCTTGAGCATCTGTGATAGTGACGACATAATGCCCAGAAGGTAATCCTGATAATGAATCCAAAAATGATGCACTAAAATATTGAAGGCCCGAGCTCCAATTATAATCAAAGGGTGGAGAGCCTGAATGGATTACACTATTGATTTGACCATTTCTTTCATTAAAACACAAATTATCTTTTTCTAAACTCAAGGATATATCTACGGGTATATTGACAAAAGGAACAAAAATACTAGGTACATTTTGTTTGCATCCCAACTTATCAAAAACTATGAGACTATAATGACCTGACTCTAATGATGAAATAGAAGGCTGATTAGAAATGTTGTTTTGCCAAACAAAATTAAATCCACCATTTCCGCCTATTACAGAAACTGAAATACCACCAGTGGCGCCTGACTGACAAAACGTAGGCGTAATGGAATCAATACTTATAGTTATAATTTCGGGCTCTTCCAAATTGACAGTGTCTAAAACAGACCTGCATCCGTTCCTATCCGTCACTGTGAGAACATAAGCCCCAGCCTCTAAACCAAATATATCATCAGCAAATACTGGATGTCTGTTCCAAAGAAAAGTATAAGGTGCTGTACCTCCAGTAGTATGAGTACTTATTGAACCATTTTTTTCGCCATGACATCGTGGCTGGATAGCGTCCACCAAAATAGTTTTGAGAGGTTCGGGCTGTGACAAGTTTGTCGAAAATACATTTTGGCATCCCTCTAAATCTGTAATCGTACAAGTATATGTACCCGCAGACAAGGAAGAGATAGAAGCTGAAGTCTCTCCAGTATTCCAAATAAAATTATACGGCGGTTGTCCGCCATTGGCAGAAATTTCTATTAATCCATTATTTTGTTCATGACAAAAAGGAGTTCTAATACGTGTAGCGGAACTTGTGATGCGAATATTGGCTTCAAGACTTATATTCTCGATTGAAGTGAAACATCCTGTTGAATCTTGAATAGTTACCGAATAAAGTCCAGCCCTTAAATTATCAATGGACTTGGTGGTTTTCCCATTGGACCAAAGATATTGATGGGGCGGATTGTCAATACTATGACTTACGGTGAGAGCGCCGTCCATAAATCCTTGACAAGTGGGACTTGTCATTTCAGTGATGGCTGCCGAAAGAAAGTTTTGAGCCTGCACATTATAAAAAGGAGTTTTAAAAACACATCCCTTGGCATCCAGTACCTCAGCATAATAAATGCCTTCTGTGATAGAATCTAAATCCACAGAAAGTTGCCCATTGTTCCATTTCACAACATAAGGCGCTTCACCTCCATTTATATCTAAATAAAGTGCTCCATTGGAAGAGCCATTACAGTACGGTTGAATAATTTGAGTTGTGACTTGTATAGGATTTTCTACAGGCTGGTCATCTGCCATTCCGTTGCAGTTTTCGTCTATTCCATTACACAAAATTTCGTCGGCATTGGGAAAGATTTTGTCATTAAAGTCATCGCAGTCTCCATAAAAACTGCTAAATCCGAAGGGCGGGCTATTTTGACAAAGTCTGATAATGTCAGAATCTGTTCCAAAACCATCCCCATCTTTATCTCTAAAAAAAGTATAAAGACCATTGGCAGGTGTAGTTTTATAAAATTCAATTTGATCTAATGCTATTTGGCCTAAAACACCCTGACCAGAAACGGCAATAAATCTAAATAATGCCGATTGTCCTTCGAAGTCTTTCAATGAAATCGTATGGCGATTCCACTTGTTCCCTTGTTGGCCTTGATGATGAGCGATAGTGCTCCATGATGTTCCATTGTCTAAGGATATTTGCAAAGAAAGTGACTGAATATCAAAACCCAACATATGATAATAATAAGACATATCGCATCCCGAAGGATTCGATTTGACATCCATACAAACAGACTGCAATATAACTTCGTTTTGTTCTCCACATATTGAAGGATTACTGCTAATGAAAATATATTTTCCTGAATCATTGATATCTCCACCTGGTCCTGTGAAAGGCGAATCAGAAGGTCCTTTGGCAGTGAGCCAATCTTGTGGCCCGTCATCCTGCACATTATACCAAAGTGTACTAATGTTATCACATGGACTGGCACATTCTTTTTTGCACAGAGGTGCATTGTCAAAATCTTCAGCCACCGATACGGGTTCGCATGAAGTCTCTGCACCTATCACACAGCTAGTGAGCGATTCGTCAATAGGCATCAAACAAAGGCCATTGATAGAAAATGAATAGTGCGTGTTGGGCAATAAATTCATAAAAATATGACTTTGGGTGGAGCAATGTACAAACAAAGTATCTTGCCCAATATTATCTTTATAAATTATCAGTTTGGCACTTTCGCACGAAATATCCCCCTCCCATGCTATTTGCACAGAATTGACATCAATATTTTTGATAGTAAAATTTTTGGGCACTTGACAAAGTTTCTTAGTGAACTCAATTTTAAAATATTTCAAATAGCCCACATCCTTCAAGGCTCTATCAAAAACTATAAGTCTCCAATTGCCTTTTGAAAGCGTGTCAAGTCGCAGAGAATTGAGGTCGGTCTCGGGCCTGAAAGTCCCCAAAAAAGGGGGTGATTGAGTCCGAAGTATAGTGCAAGCTTCTTGCGAAAACTGAGTAGTCCGTAAGCACAACGAATCTGAAGGGTCACCAAAATGATGAACACCCGTACCTGTATGATTGGCAAGAATTATTCTTTGTCTTTGAGGTGTTTCGAGAGCTATATTCAAATCTGCAGGCCAGGTATGGTCAATGATTAATTCAATATTTTTTATAAATATATCTTTCCCTAAAATTCCGTTTTCTTTAATATCTAAATTCAAAATTTCAGTGCCATTGTCTTTCAAAGGAATATGTGTGCCGCACTGTGTTGGGTTTTCGAGTCTAGTGGTGAAAGGAATAGCCACATTCCATGGGCTGGCACTTCCATTTCCGCAGACAGTTCTGATAGAAAGATCGTATGCCGTGGAAGGCATAAGGTCCAATAGTCTTATACTTCTTTCTTGGATAAGTGTGTGTGTAGGAATTCCTGTTCGGATACTACCGCGAGGAGTGAGCTCTATTTCCCAACCCAATGGCGAGGTATTGGAATCTGTCCATCTGACATCAATGGAAGTAGGAGTAGAATTGGAAAAAATAATGCCAAAAGGAACATTACAATTTTGAGCTTTAAGCATTTTTATGCTCAAACAGGCTATTAAGAACAGTAAATATGTAAGTTTTCGCTGCAAAATTGGATTATTAAGAATAAGTCAATGAATAACAAAAATAGACCTCATAAAGTTTTTAAAATCCTTAAACAACTAAGCTAATTCTATGCACACCTGGATTATAATTTTTAGAAATCAAATATTTTACATTTTCGTAATGCGAAGAATTATCTACAAAATCGATGGTATTGAGATCGATGATCAAAACAGGAAAAGATAAGATATTGCGAAAATATTCAAAATATGAATTTTGAATTTGTGTCAAATATTCTTTCGAGATATTTTTTTCATAATCTCGGCCTCTTTTGCTTATATTTTTCATCAAAATATCCACATTTCTATGAAAATAGACCAATATATCTGGTTTGGGCAAAGATTGATTGAGAACATTGTACATTTTTTGAAAAAGTCGGAACTTCTCAGGTGTTAAATTTTTACTGGCGAATAAGAGCGTTTTTGTAAAAGTATAATCCGCCAGAGTAAAATCATTGAACAAGTCCTGATTAAATAGACTTCTTTCTAATTGTTCGTGTCTTTCAGTCATAAAAAACAACTCTACTGTGAAGGCAAACCTTGCAGGATCTTGGTAAAACAAGGGCAAAAATGGGTTGTCAGCAAATTCCTCCAAAATAAGGCTACAATTGTATTCCTTTTTGAGCATATTGCAAAAAGTAGTCTTTCCAGCCCCAATGTTGCCTTCTACACAGATATATTGATATGGAAATTGAATATTGATATTATATTGAGTTATTGAATTTTATAAATTAAATGATGGAATTTTGATTTTCATTTTCGTAAAGATAAACTTCGCAGGTATCCGTACATTTTTCATATATTTCGTCAATAGTGATTTGTAGCACAGGATCCATCATATCGCCTGCTATCTCAATGAGTGGCACTAAAACAAAATTGCGATTAGAAATTTGTGGGTGAGGAATTTTGATGTTTTCAGCATCCATGACCATATCATCACAATATAATATGTCGATATCTATAACCCTCGGTCCCCAATGTTCAGTCACAGTTCTACCAATTTTGAGTTCAATCTCTTTAATGATGTCTAGCACTTTTTGAGGAGATTTATCGGAAATTACTTTCACAGCCTGATTGATGAAGTTATCTTGGTTTTCTAAACCCCAGGGCTCAGTTTCATACAGTGAAGAACGCTCAACTACCTGCCCAATTTGTTGGTCGATGAGGCTTAAAGCACTCTCTAAATGGTTGGTTTTATTTCCAACATTGCTTCCCAAGAGTAAGTGATACGTGTGCATGATAACTGATTTGGACGCAAAGATATATAAAAAAATATCATACATCTATAAAGTATAAAAAATATTTG
>CAZBCV010000169.1:0-5901 GCA_964490495.1 uncultured Aureispira sp.
ATGATAAATTAAAATAGTAAATCTACCTCGCGGTTATCACTTTACCATTGACTTCGATTAGGGTATCTCGATAATACTTTGCTTCGTCTATCATATTTCCACCTTCATCCCATATTCTTTGGTAACCATGTTTTAAATTGTCTTTAAATTCAGTAACGTATCTTAATTGTCCATTTTCATAATATATTGTATCACCCATCTGTCTTAGGCCATTTTCATAATATTGGACTTCTTTAACCTCGCCTTCTTCATAGTATATCGTTGTTTTACCATCCTGTTTTCCTGATTTAAATAAAGAAACAGACTTAATAGCACCTGATGGATAATATTCTATCATCTCACCTTCTATTTCGCCATTTACCAATTTAAATTCACGTGATTTTTCGCCGGTTCCATATTTTTGAACCACTTTTTTATTGAGTTCATCGAAAGTGTTTTTGTTTTCGGTTTTGTTTTTGCACGACATGACAATAAAACAAAATATGAAACAAAATAAAACAAAGAATTTATTTAGATTCATAATATTTATATTAAAATTTTGACCACAAAGTTAAGACATTATTAATTATCTTCATCAAATTTTTATCTATCCAACTCACTATTAAAGTTGGTGACTTTCCATGGATAAACATTATTGGACCTATCAATATCAGCCATGCGCTTTGACGGATCAATAATTACGGATTCTATATCTTTGGCTTCTACCTCTAAATATACAGTATATGTGGGATGAGTCCAAGCCCAGGGTTTAAACTCTATATTGTCAGGAAATAAACTATCTTTTTTCTTTAATCCACGCATCATTATGAGCGGTATGGTGGCTCTAATTTCATCACCTGATTTTAGTTTTATGTATAAATCCACAGGCATAGGCATAATTCCCTTTTTTCGTAATGTAATCGCATTGCCCTCTACACTTTCAATGGCATAATCGATAGTATGTGTAGAATGCACAAAATATTCCTTAAACCAATCTAATTCTATACCACTCACTTTTTCCATTATTCTGATGAAGTCATTGGGGTTAGGATGTTTAAATTTCCACACATCAAAATATCTCAACATACCTTTGTCGAAAGCTTCTGTGCCGATGATATACCTTAACTGTTCTAGAAATACTTCTCCTTTTGTATATGACGCCACGCCATAGGCAGTATTTGTCTGAAAATGATCTGCATGCGTAATGAGAGGTTCTTCTTTACCACTCTGTGAGAAATTGATATAACCCTTGATAGACTGTAAATGTGGATTATCAACGGGTTCTCCAGATATGAGACCTTTACTTTTGAGATGATTCATCACTTCAGCGCTTACATAATTGGTAAACCCTTCATCCATCCAATGGTATAGCGCTTCGTTAGAAGCTAAGACCCCTTGATACCAACTGTGAACCAATTCGTGGACAGAAACTCCCACCAAACTTATCAAGCTACGTTCACCAGTGATGAGTGTGGCCATGGGATATTCCATACCTCCATCACCTCCTTGTATAAAAGCATATTCAGGATAAGGGTATTTTCCATATTTTGGATTTAGAAAATTAAAGGCCTCTTCCATGATTGCTGGTAGTTTTTCCCAATTTTCTGTAGTTTTCTCTCCCGGTTCAAAAAAGCACCTAATTATGGTACCGTCTTGGCATTGATGTACAATATGTCTGTAGTCTGGATCAGCAGCCCAAACAAAATCATGGACATTTTCAGCCATGAAATGCCAAGTTTGTCTTTTTTCTCTGTTTTTAGGTTCATTTTTGCTGTAACCATAACCGATTTCATCTTTGTTTTGCAATATGCCAGTGGCGCCTATTACATAATTAGAAGGCAAATTAATTTTAACATCAAAATCTCCCCAAATTCCATAAAACTCACGACCTACATATGGATTAGCATGCCATCCCTGGTAGTCATAATTACACATTTTGGGATACCATTGAGAGAATGTGTACTCTATTCCTTCTTTGTTGAACCTGCCTGAGCGGCGAATTTGTTCGGGAATTTGTGCTTCAAACTCCATTTCGAAGGTGACTGTGGAATGAGGCAAAATAGGCTCAATGAGGGTTACCTCCAATATTGTTTCCATGGGGCGAGTTATCACACCCTTACCGTTCATTTTCAACTTTTTAATAGTCTGATATCCTTGATCGCTAGTGGACAATTTACTGATTCTGTCAGCAACACGTGGATCTGGATCGATGATTTCGAGCGATCTCACATCCATCATACTGTTGGGTTTAAAAGCATTAAAATATAGGTGATAAAATACCTTGTCCAATGTATCCGGACTATTATTGGTATATTCCAATATTTGAGTGCCTTTAATTTGATGTTTTTTGATATCAAAATCAATGTCCATTTTGTATTTTACAGCTTGTTGCCAGCGTTCAGGCTGCGAATGAACTTTTAAAAAAATTGAAAAAATTATCAATGATGCTCCCATCCATTTATTCATATAAATATCCATTTAAAAATCTTTTATTATCAAATATTGAGCCATTTGCTCTAAATAATTTTATTTATCCAGTTGAATGTTGATTATATTAATAGTTTTGCCCTTGACCTATAATCTACTAATGTTTTCTTTTGGGTCTCATTTTAATGTTGGCTGAGCCACTTATTTATCAAACTTGAGTTTTATTGACATTAAAAAAAATTGATTGTAAGGGTGGCCAATTGTACTTTTTTTGACAGATAATAATAAAAATAACCGATGAGATCAAAAAACCCATAGTCATCATCAAAGGATTAATATCTATTGTTAAAAACAAACTATCTGTTTTAAGTACACCAGCTTCATAATTCAAAAGGGCCGCGCCTCCAAAATTTGTTGCCCAATGTACTCCCAATGCCAATTCGAGACTATCATCCAGTACTGTTATTAATGCCAAAAATCCGCCTGCCAACATATAATAAGACTGCATTGTCCAAAATCCATATTTTTCTACTTCAGGATTGAGTGAATGTACTAATCCAAAAAGTATAGAAGAGATAAGAATAGGTAGCCATTTGTTTTTCACAAAAAAGGCCATGCCTTGCATAAGATAACCTCTAAAAAATAATTCCTCAAAACTCGTCTGTATAGGGAGTAATAACAAAGAAATAGCAAGTAGTACAAAAAAACTTGTGCCATGCCAAGTAAAGACATATTTTTCGGGAGATTCAAAATAGGCAATACTTTCTAGGAAAAGCATTAAAACTAACCAAAATCCAAATCCAAAAAATATTTTTTTGAAATTTACCTTTTTTCGAGGTGTGATTAATTTTATAAATTCTTTATTGTGCAAATATTTTGTGACTAAACCTAAAGCTAAAGTACCAAAAAGAAACATTAATAAAAGTAAAATTAATCCTACATTATTACTTATGCCAACAACAGAAAAATCCAATGAACTTTCAAAGTCTTGAAGAGTAGATAGATCAAAATCGACTTTTATAGCCATTATTCCCATCATGATAAACTGACCTATCAAATAGCCTAAAAACACCAACACAAATCCTATCACATATCTCCAAATTTCATTTTTCTCTTCATCGCTGGCTTCAAAATACATACTACTGGTTTTAATTAATTATCTAAAACTTTAAAAGTACTGTGTTTGTTTCATTTCCTAAATAATTATAGAACTTCCTTTATGATTTTTCTATAATATCTTTAATAATTTTCAGATGATGGTGGCTGTGCACTTTAATAAATCGTTTTGTTTGTTCTTTATTAAGATGACCAAAAAGAGGATGTTTAAAATGATGCTTTGAGGATAAATTTTCTAACTGCGATAAATGTGACTTAGCCCATTCAAATTGTCTAAGTAAATCGTCCAATTTTATTTGTTCTAGATTGTTTAATGATTTTGGTGATCTACCTTTTCCGCGAGGCATGTATCCTGAAAACAAAATAAAAGATTTGTATAAACTGAATTTTGGGCTGTAGTCATTGGGATTTGAGTTTTGAGCGGCAATACAGATAGAATTCAAAACTTTCAGAATATGGTCTAGATGCCAGTCAACTCCCCTTTTAGATATATTTTCGTTATATTTTGAAGAAAGAGGTATATATTTTTCTATGTCTGCAATTAATTTGTGAAAATACATATTTTTAGATAATTTAATAAAAGGTAAAGGTAAATAATATTATTGAATATGGAGTAATATTTTATAATTTAGGTTTTTGTTCATTGATATTCTTTTCGTTTTGGTAAATGATTGTATATTTGCACGTAATTTTTAAATATAGATAACAATCATGGGGGAAAAATCTAAATTTTGGCTTGTTATATTGTTGTTGGTAGTAGGGATAGGTTCACGTCTTATACCTCATTATCCCAATTTTACGCCATTAGAAAGTATTGCTATTTTTGGAGCAGCTTATTTGAGCAGAAGCCATTGGGCGGTTATCATCCCTATGATTTTATGGTACGCTGCTGATGTAATTTTAAACAACACTGTTCTGCGAGGTTTTTATCCTGAAGCCAACGGAATGATTTGGTTTTCCACCTATATGATTTACAATTTTATAGCTTTGATAGCCATAGTTTTTGTGAGTAAGTATTTATTAAAAACCATCAATGTCAAAAATGTTTTTGTAACAGCTTTGGCTTCATCAGTAATGTTTTTTCTCATCACAAATGCAGGTTCTTGGGTAGCTCCCACTTCCATTTATCCTAAGGGATTAGAAGGTTTGATGATGTCCTATGCGGCTGGATTGCCATTTTTGACAAAATCGATATTAGGAAATATTTTTTATTGTACTATATTGTTTGGGTCTTTTCATTTTATATCTCAATGGATAGATTCACAACGTGCAACAGTAACCAAGTAAACATTCAAATGCCCCTAAAAGAAGGCGAAGACTATTATTATGAAAATGGATACATGGTATTTACCGCAAAATACCTAAAAGCGAGAGGTTACTGTTGTGGAAGTGGCTGTAGGCATTGTCCATATAAAGAGGAGAAATTAAAAAGTAATTGATAATCCATATTGTTTATCCTTGAAAAGCATGACTTATGTGAAATCCCCCATCATCTTGATTTCTGTATTTCATCAGCGGCTTTTCGTATCCTATCGACTTAGTAAAATCCTTAAATAAATTTTCTATATCTGCTTTATTAGAATCATTGGCTCTGCTCAAAAATGCTGTTTCGATACAGATGGTATTGAGGTCATTTTGTTATATTCTGAGATATTAATGATTTATGGGTATTAATTGCACAATTTACAAATTTACGACATCAAGCGAGAAATTGAAAACAGAAATGTCACCACTTAAAAATCAATGTACCGTCAAAATAATTATATACTTCATCCTTCTAAACCCATATCCCAATTTAGTGTTTGATTATAAAAATTAATTGTTATGCTTTCAAAACTCTATTTAGCGGTTTTGTTTTCATTAGGTCTTTTCAATATAGCTTCCCTAAATGGACAAATCAGTATTTATACAGATAGCCAAAGTCTCGTCACCGGAACATGGGACAATAGAGGTACTGTTACCTCAATTAACACAAACAATCCTTGTGAAGGAATAAACCACTATCGGTTTCAGTACAATGGATATGGATATTGGGCAGGTTTTGGATTGAACCTTAACAACTGGGCTAGCAATCCTGGCATTTCATATGATTTTACACCTTACAATAATTTAAGATTTATTTATAGAGGAATAAGTAGTGGAGAGAATTTGACTGTAAAGCTAAGAAACCGTTACGATGTCAACAATGAATTTTCATTGGAGTTAACTGCGGGAACAGCCACTAATACTTGTGATACTGTCTATATTCCGCTCAATCAGTTTGTCGTAGGAACACAGTTCAATTTAGCAAGTGTAACAGATATAGACTTTTCTGTTACGGGTGTAGAATTTCCTTCGGGAACAGTTTACGTAGATTATATCCAGGTTTTAAATTTTGAT
>CAZBCV010000169.1:6001-7176 GCA_964490495.1 uncultured Aureispira sp.
CATGTGACTTGGGACTTGATAGATAGTTCAATTGTTTGGGCAGAGAACTTAGGTCTGACTGTAGCATTGTGCAATCATCATGGATTGCCATTGACCAACCAAAACTATCAAAACGAAATACCACGTATCAAATCTGTATGGGGTCAAATTGCAGATAGATATAAGGGTATTGATCCTGAAATTCTAATGTTTGAATTATATAATGAACCACATGATATTAATAATGACAACTTTAGAATTGTGGCCCAAAATATCATTGATACAATAAGAAGTCAAGCTCCGCATCATACTTTAATAGTAGGAGGAGACGGCTGGAATAGCGCCATAGGACTTGTCAATTCTTTTCCCTATCTAGACTCTAATATAATATATACTTTTCATAGTTACGAACCCTATTTTTTTACACATCAAGGCATGTCATGGACTAGCCCTCCTTACTTGGGCCAACAAGCCTTTCCCTTACCCAATTATAACGGTGTTATAAGACAAAATATTGAATCGGTCGCTGATTGGGCGGATTTGTATTCAGTACCCGTGATGTTGGGCGAATTTGGGGTGAGCACCTCAGCCGATGCCGCCAGTCGATGTAATTATATTGATTCCATAAAGACTGTTTTGAATGAATTTACTATGCCTTGGTATTATTGGGACGCTATCAGCAATACGGATGCATTTGGTTTTGTTTCTAATGGAGGTACACAAGTTTTACCATGTTTTGCTGAAAAATTAAAATTAGGATCTTATGATGTATGTCCACTAGAAGTTACAACTGATACTGACATGGGTATTGGCTCATTGAGAGAACAAATTCTTTGTGCTCAGGAAGGAGATACCATATTGATCCACTCTGTTTTAGTGGGTGATACCATTATGCTCAAGAATAAACCTATATTTCTTCATAAAAGTATCACCATCAATAACGATAATCAAGATAAGGTTTATTTATCTTCTTCTTCTCTTACCCATCTGACTTTTGTAGGTGAAGGACACCAGGTTAAATTTCTTAATTTTGGTATTTTACCCACTCATGACTTATTTTTCAATGGTGAAGGCACTTTAGAAATAGAGGATTGCGCATTATACCCAGCTGTATCATATCCACTCAAAATTGAAAATGGTGTTTTTATTATAAATGGTGAGAATTCGATAAAGAATTAAATCAAATGGTTTAAAAA
>CAZBCV010000170.1:0-7095 GCA_964490495.1 uncultured Aureispira sp.
AGCATCAAAAATTAGAAATTTACCTACCAAGAGCATCAATGCCGTGGGGGCGACTGCAGCAGGTATATCGGCAAGAGATGGAGGTGATATTTCTGTAAGAGGTTCAAGGTCCAATGAGACTGTATATTACTTGGATGGCATCCGTGTAACGGGTGATATGCTTTCTCAGTCCTCATTAGAAAGGCTTCGCACTCCGTTGACTGGTTTAGAAGCCAAATTTGAAAATATATCTGATCTTTTAATACCAAATGATGAAAACTCATCCTTGGGTAAAAGTTCTGAAATGGGTGCAAAAAATGATAGTGATGTCTTAAAATTAAATACTGAAAATACCGAAAGTTATGACATCATAGTAGAAAATATGTTTTCAAAGGCCATAGACGAACCTCTTTCAACATTTTCATTAGATGTAGATAAAGCGGCATATTCTAACGTTAGGAGGTTTATCAATATGGGCCAAAAACCACCTGTCGATGCTGTGAGGACGGAGGAAATGGTTAACTATTTTTCATATGATTATCCTGCTCCATCGGGCGATGATGTCCTATCTGTGTCCACACATCTAACTCATTGTCCTTGGAATAGTAATATGAAACTTCTGCATCTTGGCGTACAAAGTAAAAAAATAAATGTGGAAAGCTTGCCACCTACTCATTTGGTTTTTCTTATTGATGTTTCTGGCAGTATGTCGAGCTCAAACAAATTACCACTGGTCAAAAAATCTATGCTTATACTTTTGGATCAGTTGAGACCTACCGACAAAGTGGCTATTGTCACCTACGCTGGAATGGCCGGTGTGGCATTAGAATCTACTCCAGTTTCTGAAAAGAGTAAGATAGCTGAAGTGATAGAGCAGTTAGGAGCAGGAGGTTCAACTGCAGGCGCACAAGGAATTATAACAGCCTATAAAATAGCTCAAGAAAACTTCGTCGCAGACGGAAATAATAGAGTTGTTTTAGCTACTGATGGTGATTTTAATGTGGGTGTAAGCGATGACAAAAGTCTAGAAAAGCTCATTGAAGAAAAAAGAAAAACAGGTGTATTTCTTTCTGTTTTGGGGTATGGTATGGGCAACTACAAAGATTCTAAATTGCAAAAATTGGCCAATAAAGGTAATGGCAATCATGCCTATATTGACAATATGCAAGAAGCACAAAAAGTATTGGTTCAAGAATTTGCTGGGACTATCTACACTTTGGCAAAGGATGTAAAATTTCAAATTGAGTTCAATCCAGTGAATGTGGCTTACTATAGATTGGTGGGTTATGAAAACAGGATGCTCAATAAAGAAGACTTTAATGATGACAAAGTAGATGCTGGCGAATTGGGAATGGGGCATCAAATGACAGCTATTTATGAAATAATTTTAAGTGATACTTCATCTCATGCCTTAGTAGATGAACTAAAGTACCAGACCAATAACAAGTATAATACCAATAATTTGTACAATGATGAATTGGCAACTGTAAAATTTAGATATAAAGAACCCCACTTAAACAAAAGTAAAAAGTGGGAAAAATCAATCAGCACTAGTCTTAAAGACCTAAAACATTTGGAGGATGATGTGAGATTTTCTATTGCTGTGGCCTATGCCAGCCTGATACTTCGTGACGGTAGAACGTTGGATTCTAAAGAGATGGCACCTGTCATAAAAATGGCTGAAGAAGCCAAAGGAGAAGATAAGGATGGATACAAATCGGAGTTTGTAAGGTTGATGCAGGCTTATGTAGCATTGAGTAAAAATATTTAAAAGTGAGGTTTTTGGGTACAATAAGGGTAGAATTTTGATGGAATAATGGGTGATTTATTATACATTGAAGTGGTACTGAAAAGTCAGTATCACTTTTTTTGTTTTGATAAGAAAATCTTAAACCTAAAAATCTAAAATGAGTTCCGTAGTGAGGCTTTAAAATGCAAGAAAATCAACACTTTAGACTTCTCAGCATAGTCACCCCTATGGTGATAAGTCTAAAGTGAACGAAGTGATTGATTTTGAAGCAGTTTAATGCCGTAATAGGAAAGTCATTTTAGATTTTTAGGTTAAACTCTTTTATAGTATTCCTTTAATGTTTTGAATTTATGTATCTTTGCGACTTAATAAAACATTTTAGAATATGAAGTTTAATATATTGAGCGCAATAATTTTATTTTGTTTGGTGGTCTCCACTTCAGTAGAAGCACAAACAAGACGATTACCCAAAAAGCCTGAGAAGAATGCAAAGATTGAAACAGTCAGCATTGTTGATAAAATAACTGGTGACATCCTCATAGGAAATGTCGGTTTTTTTAATGGGTTGTTTTTATCGGCCAAAGTGAACGTTGGATACAAACTTATTGATAGAATATCTGTAGGTGGTGGCCTTAAGATGTTTTATAATGAATTGCAGGTTTCAGGCAGTTCTAATCCTAAGGTCTTTGATTATTCACCTTTTTTATACAGTAGGATCAAAATTGTAAGCGGCTTTTTTATCCAAGGTGAATATGCTTTTAATTCTTATGGCAAGGACTCTGATCCATTTTTTAGGTTTAATTTTAATAGAGATCCGGTTTTACGTACCCAAATCAATTCCCCTTTGGCTGGAGTGGGTTATTTAAGTGGAATGGGTGATTGGACTTTTGGAGCTCAAGTTATGTATATTTTTAACGAAACATCCAGAGATATTCAAGGTAGTATAGTGGAATATTGGGTAGGAGCCACATATAATTTCTAAGGCAATTATGGTAAGAATAGGCAATTTAGACATTGGAGAATTTCCGTTATTATTAGCTCCTATGGAGGACGTGAGTGATCCTCCTTTTCGTGCTGTATGCAAGGAACAAGGAGCTGAC
Source organism: uncultured Aureispira sp. (assembly GCA_964490495.1). Classification (GTDB taxonomy): domain Bacteria; phylum Bacteroidota; class Bacteroidia; order Chitinophagales; family Saprospiraceae; genus OLB9. The sequence goes on from CAZBCV010000170.1 coordinate 2,830, forward strand.
TTGATGTACACGGAATTTATATCGGTCGAGGGTCTCATACGGGACGCAGACAAAAGCGTTCAAAAGCTAGATATTTATGACTATGAGAGACCCATTGGAATTCAGATTTTTGGTGCGGAATTGGATTCTATGGTGCGAGCGGCAGCCATTGTGGAAGAGGCACAGCCAGAAATTTTAGACATCAATTTTGGATGCCCTGTCAATAAGGTAGTGTGCAAAATGGCCGGCGCAGGTATTCTTCGCGACATACCCAAAATGGTGCAGTTGACTGAACACATTGTCAAGTCCACGAACTTGCCCGTGACTGTCAAAACTCGTTTAGGGTGGGATGAAAATACCAAATACATCGTGGAAGTTGCCGAAAGATTGCAAGATGTGGGCATTAAAGCTTTGTCTATTCATGGGCGCACACGTCAGCAAATGTATAAAGGCGAAGCAGATTGGACCCTCATTAGTGAGGTAAAAAACAATCCACGCATGCACATTCCTATTTTTGGAAATGGCGATATCGATAGTCCTCAAAAAGCTTTAGAATACAAAGATAAATATGGAGTAGATGGGATAATGATAGGCAGGGCTAGTATTGGTCACCCATGGATATTTAGGGAAATTAAAGCGTTTATGCGAGATGGAACTATTCTGGAACCACCCACATTAGACGAGAGAGTGGAAGCCGTCACCAAACATTTGTTAAAGAGTATAGAATGGAAGGGTGAAAAGTTAGGTATTGTCGAGATGCGAAGGCATTATACCAATTACTTCAAGGGGTATCCAGGTATTAAAGAATTTAGAGCACGATTGGTCACAACGGATACCGTTTCCGATATTTTGAGTATTTTTGAAGAGATAAAAGAGACGTATGGGGAAGAAAATTTTGTAATTGTTTGACCTATAAGAACCTATAATTCCCTAAAAATATTTTTCAATAAATGATATTTCCAATTAAAGACGAAGAGAGATATATTTTTCAGCTGATACAATCCTCAGCAGAAGAATTGGATGTGCCTGTGTATTTAGTAGGAGGCTTCGTAAGAGACCGCCTTTTATCAAGACCTTCAAAAGACATTGACATTGTATGTGTAGGCGATGGCATAGAATTGGCGGAGACATTGTCCACTAAACTTAGGCCTATACCTTATGTAGTAGTCTTCAAAAGATTCGGTACAGCTATGCTCAAGCACCGCGACATAGAATTAGAATTTGTCGGTGCCCGAAAAGAATCTTATTCTCCAGATTCTCGTAAACCATCGGTGGCTTTGGGTACATTGGAAGATGATCAAAACAGAAGAGATTTTACTATCAATGCATTGGCCATAAGTCTCAATAAAGAAGATTATGGACATATCATTGATTCATTCAATGGCCTAAGAGATTTAGAAAATAAAATATTGCGAACGCCCATGGATCCCGACAAGACATTTGCAGATGATCCCCTCAGAATGATGCGCGCCATTAGATTTTCTAACCAATTGGGTTTCAGTATTCATCCCGAGACATTAAATTCTATTGCCAGAAATTGCCAAAGAATTCTGATTGTTTCAAAAGAAAGAATATCGGTAGAATTGGATAAAATAATGAAAACCGATACGCCTTCCATAGGATTCAATTTACTTTTTGAAACGGGTTTGCTACATCACATACTCCCTGAAATGGTCGCTTTGCACGGCGTAGAAATCCGTGAGAACATGGGACACAAAGATAATTTTTATCATACGCTTGAAGTTTTAGATAATATATGTAAGGACACAGACAATGTGTGGTTGAGATGGGCTGCGCTCCTACACGATATAGCCAAACCACCTACTAAAAGGTTTGATCCCAATCTGGGTTGGACTTTTCACGGGCACGAAACATTAGGGGCCGCCATGGTGCCGAGGATTTTTAAGAAATTGAGTTTGCCACAAGATCAGAAAATGAGGTATGTTCAGAAGTTGGTCAGTTTGCATTTGAGGCCCATTGCATTAACCAATGACAATGTGACTGACTCTGCAGTCCGAAGGCTTTTATTTGATGCTGGTGAAGATATTGAAGATCTCATGACATTGTGCAAGGCGGATATTACATCAAAAAACGAAGGTAAGGTTGCAAGGTATAAAAACAACTATGCCAAATTGATAGAAAAAATTAGTGACATCGAAGAAAAGGATCATTTACGCAATTGGCAACCGCCTATTTCTGGTGAAGACATTATGGAATATTTTGGCCTGCCTCCAGGTCGTGAAGTGGGTATAATTAAGGCCGCCATAAGAGAAGCCATATTAGATGGTCATTTGGCAAATGATAAAGAAGAAGCTATGAAATTCATGCAGCTAAAGGGCGGAGAAATGGGTTTGAAAAGGAGTTGATAAGATAGATTTTTAGGTTAAAAAGTTATTCCAAATAATCTGCCAACTCATCGCCAAAATACTCCAATGCATTTTTGATGGGTAAAGGCAGGCCACCTCCCAGGGCACAAAGAGAACCTATTTCTAATGTTTCGAGAAGGTCTTCCAATAATTCTCTATTGATTTTAAATGAAGTATTTATGGCTTTATCTACCATTTCGTAGCCGCGCGTTGAACCCAATCTACAAGGAAAACATTTTCCACAACTCTCATGCGCTGTAAATTGGAAGAGATGTTTAATATATTCAATAATTGGAAAGTTTTCAGGCACACACACTATAGAAGCGTGGCCCAACAAAAAACCTTCAGAAGAAAAAGATTCAAAATCTATAGTCAAGTCATCTATTTTGGAAATAGGTACCAATCCACCTAAAGGACCTCCGATATGCATTGCTTTTACAGGTTGCTTGAAGCCTCCACCCAAATCGTAAATGACTTTTCGTAATGAAACGCCCATATCTACTTCATATATTCCGGGCTTGCAAAAGTATCCGTCTAAAGATATAAGTTTTGTTCCTGTGGATCTTCCCTTCCCAATTTTTGAGAATGCATCTCCACCGTTTTTAATCACGTAAGGAATACATGCTAAAGTTTCTACATTATTGACTACAGTGGGCTGATTAAATAGCCCTTGCTGAGTAGGATAGGGTGGACGAACCCTGACTTCTGGTCGTTGTCCTTCAATAGAAGAGAGAAGAGCCGTTTCCTCTCCACAAATATATGCGCCTTGGGCTTTGATAATTTTAAATCTAAAATTATATGGATGACCATGAATATTATCGCCCAACCCACCTGAATGGGCGATATTTTCAATAGCTTTATAAAGCCTTTCTACGGATTCGGGATATTCTGCACGAACGTATAGGACGCCATATTCTGCCCCAACAATATATCCAGCCATCATCATGCCTGCAAGAAGCGAATAAGGTTTTTGCTCCATAATATACCTATCGGAATAAGCCCCGGGGTCGCCTTCGTCTGCATTACAAACGATAAACTTAGTTTCAGATTCCGTTTCTCTGCATGCCTGTAATTTGAACGATATGGGGAAACCAGCACCACCACGTCCTCTCAAAAGAGATATTTTGAGTTCATCTATCCATTTTTGAGGCGAGTGTGCCAAGCAAGATTTTAATAAAGGTATATATTCTTCCCAGTTATCTGGTGATTGTGTTATCACTGGCGTGCCTATATGAGCTACATTGTATTTTTCATGAGTTTGTTGATGGGAATGCTGGAAACTATTGATATCATCTCCAGAGTAATTGATTCCATCATAATGAAAGGCACTATTTTCATGGCATCTTCCTAAACAGCACATTTCTCCAATCTGTTGTGGCTCAAAATACTGACTTAAAGTATCTTTCACTTTGTTTTGAGTGCGTGCAGTTAAGCAAGACGTTCCATTACATACATAAACTTTTTTCCCTTTATTGTCTTCTTTAAGAAAATCATAAAAAGAAACAGTACCATAGATGTTGGCACTTCCCATTAAGAATTCTTGTCTTAATTTTTCAATTTCTTCAAGTGTGGGACTCCCTTTTTCCTTGGCAGCAATGCCCAGTTCCTCAAATAAATTGTAATTCAATCCTTTTCTTCCGGCTAAGTGACTTAAATTTTTAGACATGGCCTATATTTTTTATGAAATTGAGCACAAAATAATAAATATTTTTTAAAACATCATTATTTTTTTTAAAAATCATAGGTCAAAGGTTATTTGGGCCTATTTAATTATTTCTGAAGGTTTAATATCAAAGGTATATGAATTATTTGAAGGACACCTAAAAAATATCACACCTAAAAAATATATTTCCCATAACATAAAATAAATTTTACCACAATTATTCAAGTAGTGCTATAAAACCTCTGCTAATTCTACTTT
>CAZBCV010000171.1:0-7083 GCA_964490495.1 uncultured Aureispira sp.
GTCACCTCATTAGTATCTAAACTTGCGCGCATTTTTACAAATGCCTTGAGATTGTCTGCGGGCTTGCTGAGGTCTAATAATTGAATGTTTTCTTTTTTAGCAGGTTTGAACTTTGCTTTTTTATTCGATTTTTGGCCAAATGTCACCAAAGAAAATGAAAGTAATATAAAAAGAAAAAGATATTTGATATTTTTCATAATTCTAAACTTTTAGTTGTTTGTAAATGTAAAATTAACTTTGGTTTCTGGTTTGGTTTTGGATGTTTTTTTCTCAATAATTTGCCAAACCACACCTGCTGTATCATGGATGGTGAATGAGGACTCTCCTAGTTCGTTTTTCAAAACTTTGCTTACTGTCAGGCCGCCATGATTTACTGCATTTATTCTAATTTTTTCGATGTCCGGAGCATAAAGACTATGCATTGTGATGCCAAGTTGTCCTAATTTTTGAAATCCCGAACGATCAGGTTTAGGAGCCAGTGGTATAAAAAATTTGAGCTTTCCGCATATATTATTTGGAGAAACAAACCCTTGATATAAGTGAGTATACCCGTCTTTCATCATAAATACCCTTTTAGGTCCTTTCTGCCAATCACCATTTACCTCTGGTTCATTTTCAGATTTAAAGCCTAAAACATCGACAATATACTTTAGTGTCTCCATACCATTGCCTTGAATGATCCAATCGTGATGGGTGAATTCACTAGTTTTAAGTGGAGTGTCAGGATGAATAGTGCCATAGCCAGGTATTTCATAACCATATCTTTGGAAGAATACATGGTTGAAGTACTGTCCATACACTGCATTTTCTCTTACGAGCACTGGTCTTTTGATAAAATCTTTATCACCTTTATTCAATCCGAATAAGTCGTCAGTGATAGGCTCTGTAGGCAACCATGGTTTTTTATTTTGTCTTAGAAAATCATAAACATCGTACAGCCTCATGATGTCATTTGTCTTCATTACTGCCATTCGGGAGCCTATGGTTTCTGGTTCGCTATAACCAATGCCTGGGCCTAGGTGCTTTTCCCACTTCCATAACCTTAAAAGTCCATGACTATCAATATCTCCGTTTTGCAGTCTATAAGTTGTCAAAGCCGAATTGACGCCGTATAATTCTATAGCACGTTTTGCATCTATCTTTACACTATCTATCACTTTGAATCCATACTGATTCCAATAGGCAATAGAATAAGGTACATCTTCTACCGCTAATATGACTTCATAAACGCCTGAGATGCCGCTCTCATACTTTTCTTGGCCTGTGGTGATATTTACTAAGCAAAAGCTTAAAAACGATGCAATAAAATTTATTCTTCTCATTTTTTGTATTTTATTTGTTTATACTTTTTTCCAATCTCCAATGCCATAAGGATCACTTAATGCACCAGATACATGCTCATGAATGATTTTATACTGGCCATTTTCGATAGAGAGCACAAAACTTGCCCTAAAGGTGATTTCAAAAGCTTTTCCAGCAATTATACCCATCATTTTTATGATTCCAATAAGACTTGCACATTGGGATGTCTCAAAAATATATGGTCCATCTTCCCAAACGATGGTATGTAACTCAATCGTGCTGTTACAAAAATCTCTCCAGCCGCTAGCAATTTTGGTTATTCCTTTTGTTGACAATCGAGGCCCTTCCAGAATTACATAGACGTCTTCACTATCAACATATGAATTGATTATATCGTCGACTCTTTTTTCAGAAATGGCTTGATAAAAATTGGATATAAATTCAGTACAATTCATGTCTACATTTCGTTGATATCATCGGCAATAAGATGCATGTCTCTATTGTTTTCAGGATTTGCCACAGCTTGAATATCTTGTTGAATAATTCGCATAATTCTAGCTGCATATCGAGCATGCCAAAGTTGTCGTTGTGTCGCCTGTTCCTCATTTGGTATAAAGCTTTCAATTTCTTCTCGAGTCAAGATACCTTTCTTCTCAAGTATTCGTTCCAAAGTATCCACACGTTCTCTTGCTACAGCTAATTCGGTTGCAATAGCCATGGTAATATTCAAAACTTTTTCGACTGTCGGATCGTCAAAAAAATAAGGTCTACCACCTTTTGACTTATCACTTCCCATCAAGACATCATTGATATGACTTGTGTCAAAGGTATTTTCTTCTAAATTCCCACCAGAATGTGAAGAAGACATTTCATTATTTCCCATTTTTTTCTCTTTTAAATTAAAAAAACCTAAACTCTAATCTCTAAAACCTAACACCTAAAACCTAATCCCTAACACCTAACACCTAACCTCTAACCTTCCATCCTCCGAAAACGTTCCAAATAGGAGTCCGTCCAAAATCTTCTGTAATTTTAGCATCTTGCTTTTTCTCGTCAAGATCATTGATCGCTTTGACGCCAACTTGCATAAAATTATCCTTACTTACTCCAGCTTCTTTCATAAGTTCTACAGGATTTAAATCGTGCATATGCCCCCAATAAGGCTCTGCGTTATAAAATGCATCCCAATCACGCATGAACTGTTCATATTGACTCATTTCAGGAGTATATTGTGGTTGCTCTATATGCAAGTTTAGTCCATCAGGTGCTAAAACTCTATTGATTTCTTTGAATATTTTGTGTATAGCTTTGCCACCTGTCTCGTGTAGAAACATCGTTGTTTGTACCCAATCAAAGCTTTCATTTGCGAAATCTCCCATCTCCTCGGCATTCATCTGGATAAACTTTACATTTTGCACACCTAGGGATTTAGCTCTGGCAGCTCCATATCTCAACATAGGGGCTCCAGCATCAATGGCTATTACCTCTGCATCTGGATACATCTGAGCGAGCGGCAGGGTATTATGACCAAGACCACAGCCAATATCTAAAATTCTTTTTGGACTAAAGGAAGGGTACGTCTCTTTAACCCAAGTAGCAATGGCTTTACCACCCCCATCTGTAAGTGTGCCTAACATGCCTGCTGTCGTAACAAAGATACCGCTATCATAATTAGCTGCATTCGCAACATCTCCATCAAAATATTCGGTATGGTAACTACCAGGCATCAAATGATTGTCAACGTGCTTTAAGTACCTTGGAACTTCGAAATCATTTTTTAAATCGAGTTTGTCATTATTTTTATTAATTTCATGAACTTTTTTTGCCAATTCTTTAGCCTGTCGAAGCACAACAGCACGCCCATTTTGTTGTCTCATTTCCATAGTAGACCTTCGCAAAGCAGCCCACATTTGATAAAGTGGGTCTTTAGATATAGCTTCTTTTACTTCATGTCGATTTTCTATAGGTCGGCCATGTTCTTTCTCGAATTGTGGAGCGACTCGATTATCAAAGGCTATTTTATTCCCAGGTGCAATAGCTGTTGAGATAAATCTATTCAAATTTGCTAAGTAATTATACCTGGCTCTTTCATCATGATCAAAATCGGGAAATACATCATGTTTTTTTAATTTTGAATAATCGGGAGGTAATTGATAGCTCATTTTTTACATTTTTAATATTATTACAAAAACCTGATTCAAAGATATTTATTTTTTTCCATAACCGCCGCCTCCTGGAAGCTCCATGACCAATTCTTCACCTTCTAAGAGTTTATCATGACCTTTTGGAGGAGTAAATCGTTTTTCGCCATTGGTTTTGACGATATAAATATTACCTTTTTTACCTTCTTCGCCTCCAAATAGACCATAGGCTTGATGGTTTATTTTCTCTGTAACATTGCTGATTTGGATCGGATGTTTTCCTATGTTTTTATAGGAAAAGATTTGTCCCATTCCTCCTTTGTACTTTCCTTTGCCACCACTATCTTTTATGAGTTGCTTTCTTGTGACCAAAACTGGAGCGTCATTTTCAAATACTTCGATGGGAACATTGGCTACGTTGGTTGGATAACATAATGTAGGCTCTCCATCTAATCCATTTCTGGCTCCATATCCACCAGCCAAGAAAATATATTCAACAAATTCTTTGTCATTTTGTCCTTTACCGCTTAAAACCATCACCCAAACAGCTGCACCACAGTCTGCTTGTACCCTATCTGGCAAAGCTTGGCTCAATGCCAACATAATTGGTCCGTATAAGAGATTGCCCGTCACATTCCGTGCTCCAAGTGGTGAAGGTTTTTTAGCATTTAACAAAGAACCTTCTGGTGCAGTTACGGTAATAGGCCTAAAACTTCCTTCGTTATTGGGTACTTCAGGACTAAAAACACATTTAATAGGATAGGCTGAATAAGCAAAAACATAATTCAAAACCGCATTAATCGCAAGTGTGTGCGCGGGAGAAGTACCAGTATAATCAATGGCTATGGAGTCTCCTTTTATTTTAACCTTACATTGAATCAAAATAGGTTCATGTAAGCCATCTCCATCTCCTTTGTAACTAGCTTCATATTCTCCATCGGGAGCTTGCAAAATAGCTGCTCTCATGGCCTTTTCGGAAGAATCGATGATTTGATTGCCCAAAGATTCGAGATCTGTAAAGTCATTTTCTTCCATCATCTTGCGTAAGGATTGTATTCCTTGATTATTAGCAGAGACTTGGGCGAGGATATCACCGATGGTTTGATGAGAAGCTCTTACATTTTGTCTGATGATTTCAAATATAGTATCATTCGGTTGATGTTCTGCATACAACTTCATTGGTGGAATGTGCAAGCCTTCTTCGTAATAGTCTTTTGCGTTTGCACCCCAAAGAGTGCCACCGATATCTGGACTATGGGCTATGCATCCTATGAATCCTATAAGCTGATCCTTAGCATTAAAAATTGGGGTAACAATGCCAATATCTGGTTTATGCCCCGCGCATAGCCATGGATCATTGGTAATCACTACATCTCCTTTTTTCCAATTTTCTAAGGGGAAATAGTCTTTTATTAAAGCCTTGATCAAAAAAGGCAAAACACCCAAAAAAGAGGGAACACTTACGCTCGACTGTGCTAAAGACTCTCCTCTTATATTCATCAAAACAACTGCAAAATCTGCACTTTCTCTCGTGACAGAAGAAAAGGCAGTGCGCTGTAGGGTTGTACCTGCTTCATCTACAATAGAAATCAATCTCGCCCAAAGGATACTTAGATCAATGGCGGAAAACTTATTATTAAGAGGTGTAGTTGTATTCATCATCCTTCATAATAGTTTTTAATAATTAGATTTTTGTAAGCATCTACGGTTACAGTAGCATTTTTACCTACTACGGTGGTACTTTCAAATTCTTCGATGATACACGGCCCTTCGATCACCAGATCTGGTGTTATCATATATCGATTATACACTGGGGTTTCTATCATTTCTTTGCCCCAAAACACCATTCTTTTTGATTTATGAAGTGTGGTATTGTCACCAATGATAGATTGTTCAGCTTTTAATTGTGCTTTAGGCCCAGATGCGAGCACCCTCCAGGTTATAGACTCTATATCCATATTCTTGATTACTCTGCCATATCGTTTTTCATATTCTTGTTCAAAGATAACATGAATGGCTTGAACTTTATCGCTGTTTAAATGATCAAGAGGTAATTTGATAGCAATTTCATGTCCTTGACCCCGATACCTCATATCGCATGAAAGTTGGATTTGGATTTGATTTTTATTCACACCTACTGACTCCACAAATTGGCTGGCTTTTTGAATCATGGCATTAATTTTAACCATTAAACTTTGCCAATCAAGTTCTGAAATTACTGCAACATGAGTAGCAATTTCTTCCTTTGCAACAGGGCTTACTAAAAATCCAAGTGCGCTTAAAACACCGGCACCAGCGGGAACAATAAGTTCAGGAGCATGTAATAATCTAGCCGTATGAAAAGCATGAACAGGACCTGCTCCACCAAAGGCCATCATAGAAAAAAATCTTGGGTCCAAACCTTTCTCGACAATATGCACTCTAGCTGCATTCGCCATATTTTCATTTACAATTCTATGAATGCCCCAAGCCGCCTCTTCGATAGTTACTCCTAACGGATCTGCGATTTTATTTTTAATACTTTTCCTAGCTTGTTCAATACTTAATTGCATAGTGCCCCCTAAAAAGTAGTCTGGATTGAGATAGCCTAGAACTAAATCTGCATCGGTCACCGTGGGGTTTTCGCCACCACGATCATAGCAAGCAGGGCCAGGTGTGGAAGATGCGCTTTCTGGACCAACTGTAAGTAGACCGAGATTATTAATATATGCTATACTTCCGCCTCCTGCCCCAATTTCAATCATATCTACAACCGGGATACGCACGGGTAATCCGCTACCCTTTTTAAATCTCTTTTCTCTTGCTGCTTCAAAATGATGGGTGATTGTCGGTTCTGAATTCTTGATTATAGATGCTTTGGCAGTCGTACCACCCATGTCGAAGGCTAAGAGATCTGGCTTACCCATCATTTTACCGAAATAAACAGTAGCCATGGTTCCTCCAGCTGGTCCGCTTTCTAAGAGTTGAATGGGATAATCCGCGGCACCTTCCAGAGATGTAAGACGGCCTGCACTATCCATAATATGTAGCTGACCATCGAAGCCCAAAGAGTTTAATTTATTTTCTAGGTTTTGCAGATAGTTTGTTGCTAGGGGTTGAACATAAGCATTCATTGTAGTTGCACTAACTCGCTCATATTCTCTAATCTCAGGCATGATTTCGCTGCTCAAGGTATAATACAAGTCTGGAAATTCTTCTTTGATAATTTGTGCTGTCCTTACTTCGTGAAGATCATTAACATAAGAATGAAGATAACAAATAGCCACAGATTTAACATCTGCCTTTACCAATTTTTGAAGGCTTTCTCTCACCTCATTTTCGTCTAAATCATGCATTACTTCACCTGATTTATTGAGTCTTTCTGTAATACCCAATCGCAAATCTGCTGGGACTAACGGCTTCGGCATCCTGATAAAGATATCATAAATATCATATCGCATTTCCCGACCTATTTCTAAAACATCCTCAAAATTCTTTGTGGTCAAAAGGCCTGTCTTAGCACCCTTTCGCTCTATGACAGCATTGGTTACCAAAGTTGTACCATGTACGATTGCACTTACCTCGTTTATGTTTTTTTGATGATGAGTTACTATTTCATCTATACCATTAATGATGCCTTGAGTAGGATCGGGATAAGTAG
>CAZBCV010000172.1:0-7056 GCA_964490495.1 uncultured Aureispira sp.
TAATATTTAATTTTATCCGATATTAACATTTTTAACGAAATTTTTCACATCATTTCTGAATAAAATGGCAATTCTACTATTGAATCTGTAAGAAGCCAAAAAAAAATTACAAATATTGTCCGATAGTTAATTTATTGGGTTTGGATTTAGATTTTCAGGGTATAATTAAAGGAAAGGAATAAACAAGGTGTAATTAATCCGTCACAAGGCTATGTAATATTTTTTCTAATTTTTCTTTTTCATTAGACCAATTGAAGACAGTTTTAGCTTCTTTACAGTTCCTCTTTTTTTCTTGATAATTATTGTTTAGTAAAGCAGAGTTTATAATAAGTGAAATAGATTGAGGGTTCAAATCAGCCACTATATATCCGATATCATAGCTATTTAAAATATTTGTATATTCAGGAAGGGCAGAATTTAGAGAAGGCACTGCAGCATGCATATAATCAAAAAATTTATTAGAAAGAGAGTAGTAATAACTCAAACTCGAAGGATCTAAAAGATTGAATCCTAATGTTGCGTTTTCAGTCCATTTTTTCATGTCATTGGCTTTCATCCAGCCTAAAAATTTAATATTTTGTGCCAAAGGATGATTTTGAGCTTTTTGTCTCAGGGCATCACTCAAGTCTCCTTCACCTATAATCACAAAGTCTATGTCTTCATTTATCAATGGAAGCGCATCCATCATTTCTTCTAATCCTCTACCTTTATTGAGCATTCCTTGATACAGTATATATTTTTTGGGATGTTCAAGTTTTTCTATCGGCAACGTGTTGGTGTATGGAACATTATAGATGACATCAAAAGGTTTTTGCCATTTTTGCTGAAAGATTTTGGATAATCCTGGGCTGACCGTTATAGCGGTATCAACATTTTTGAGGCATAAATTTTCTATCCAAGTCCAAATTCTCTTGACAGTTCGACGATTTTGTAGTTCTGGCACTTCTGAAAAGTATTCATGTGCATCATATATCCAAAGGTTTTTTTTAAATTTTTTTGCACAATATCCAGCCATCAAAGTATCTGAATCTACAGAATAAATAACATTTTGACTATGGAAAATCAAGTAAAACAACAATCGGATATTGTACTCTGCATAGAAAAACAATCCTTTCTGAAAGAAGCAGTTAAGTCTTTTTTGAATAAATTTTTGAGTTAAAAGAATTTGTGAATTGGTTTTTTTTCTTCCAATCAAAACAACATTGTGTCCCATTTCATACAAAGTATTGCATATACGATGCATTCTTTGGTCTTGATTTAGATCATTCGTTACAGTACAATGAATAGTAAGTTTATTATTGAGCATACTTTTTTATTCATGAGTATTTTGAATTTACTCTTCTATAGATTTAACCCAAAATGTGTCTGAAATGTTTGTTGAGCTCCCAAAGTATTATACCGCCACATACAGAAACGTTAAGGGAATGTTTAGTTCCAAATTGTGGTATTTCTATACTTTGATCCAACATTTCAATGGCGTTTTCGCTAATACCTTCTACTTCATTGCCCAATACTATAGCTATTTTATTATTGGGCCAGTTCATATCTGTTAAGTCGTTTGAAGTGTCAGTTTGTTCGATACCGAAGATAATATAGTCATCACTTTTGAGCTTGACAATTGATTTTACGATGTCTTCCTCGTAGGTCCATGAAACAGATTCTGTAGCACCAATGGCTGTTTTGGTAATTTCACGATGCGGGGGTTGAGCGGTGATACCACATAAAACAATTTTTTGAATGGCAAATGCATCAGCTGTTCTGAATAGAGAACCGACATTGAGTGCAGAACGGATATTGTCTAACACAAGCACAACTGGAATTTTTTGTGAACCCATAAATTCTTCTGTGTTCAATCGGCCTAATTCTTCTAATTTGAGTTTACGCATTGTTTCTTTTAAAAGTAAGTGCGGCATTTATAAACGATACAAAAATTGGATGTGGGTTTTCAACGGTACTTTTTAGTTCAGGATGATATTGAACACCTATAAAATAAGGATGATTTTGAAGTTCTACTATTTCAACCAATCCAGTTTCAGGATTTTTCCCAGTGGCTAGTAGTCCAGCGTTTTCCATTCTTTCGAGGTAGGCATTATTGAATTCATACCTGTGGCGATGTCTTTCAGAAATTTCAGTTTTTCCATAAGACTTAAAAGCAATAGATGGCTTTATAAGCTTACACTTATATGCACCCAGACGCATGGTACCTCCTTTTGTGGTGATATGTTTTTGGTCTGGCATAAGGTCTATGACAGGTTCTTTTGTATTTGCATCTACTTCTGTGGAATTGGCACCTGTTATTTTCAACACATTTTTACAGAACTCTACGACGGCACACTGCATACCTAAACAAATGCCAAAAAAAGGAATATTTTTTTCTCTAACGTGTTCAATAGCGATAAGTTTGCCTGCAATCCCTCTTTCACCAAAACCTGGGGCTACCAAAATACCATCCAACCCGTAAAGCTTTTTGCCCACATTTTCTTCATCAATGGTTTCGGAATGAATGGGGATTACATGGACTTTGCATTCATTGACCGCTCCAGAATGTATGAAAGCTTCATGGATAGATTTATAAGCGTCTTGAAGTTCATTGTATTTGCCTACTAATCCAATATTGACTTCTGTGGTAGGGTTTTTGAGTTTTCCCAAAAATTCTTTCCATGCTGTCAAATCTGGTTCTGATTTGGCTTTAATTCCAAGTTTAGACATGACCGTTTTGTCTAATTTTTCTTTTAACATGAGTAATGGAACATCGTAAATAGTTTCTGCGTCAATAGCTTCTATGACTGATTTTTCGTCCACGTTGCAAAAAAGAGCTAACTTTTCCCTCAACTCTTTAGGTAATGAGTGTTCTGTTCTACATACTAAAATATCAGGTTGAATACCCGCTTGCAACAATTCTTTTACTGAGTGTTGAGTAGGTTTGGTTTTTAGTTCTTTGGCTGCTTTTAGATATGGAATCAAAGTCAAATGGATCACTATGCAATGGCTTGGACCCAACTGTCTTTTCAGTTGACGCAGGGCTTCCAAATAGGGAAGTGACTCAATATCACCTACGGTACCCCCAATTTCTGTAATTATTATATCGTATTCACCATCTTTTTCTAAAAGCGAAATACGTCTTTTTATTTCATCGGTAATGTGAGGTATGACTTGAACAGTTTTGCCTAAAAAATCTCCAGCTCGTTCTTTTTCTATCACAGTTTGATAGATTCGACCTGTGGTAACATTATTGGCTTGAGATGTTGGTCTATTTAAAAATCTTTCATAATGACCTAAATCTAAGTCGGTTTCAGCGCCATCTTCTGTTACATAACATTCTCCGTGTTCATAAGGATTAAGAGTACCTGGATCAACATTGATATAAGGGTCTAGTTTTTGAATTGTCACCTTGAGACCTCTTGCTTGAAGTAATTTGGCCAAAGAAGCCGCTATAATACCTTTACCTAAAGAAGAGGTGACACCACCCGTAACGAAAATATGTTTAGCCATAATGTGGAGAGTTTATTGTTTACGTTGTTACGGGACACAAAGGTATAAATAATTATCTAATTGGCAAACAATTTTTAATCTGAGATATTATAATGTAGCTATTGTAAAAATATATTTCAATGGCAAACCTCAACATAAAGGATAGCTTCTGCGTTACTTAGCTATAAACACTTTGGTATATGAATATTAAAATTATATGCTTTTTATTTTTTTGGCTCTTGCAGGGTGGGGTGTATTCTCAAAATAAAATTGAAAAACCCGTTGATGGTAGTATTTTAGTTTTAGGTATGGGCTTGGGCTATAATTTGCCGATGAAAGACATGAAGGAACGCTACGGCCCAAGTATGGATTTTGGCTTAAATACTGAGTTTATTACAAATTCTAATTGGATTTGGGGAGGACAGTTTACTTACTTTTTTAGTGATAATGTAAAAATTGATCCAGTAGCTTCCTACCGAACTTCCCAAGGTTGGATATTAGGAGATAATAATCAAGATGCCATTTTGGTTATTAAACAAAGGGGGCTTTTCTTAGGAGCTGGATTTGGAAAACTTATACCTTTGAATGCTGATAGTAGGACAGGTATAAAATTAATGTTGCAAGGTGGCATATTGCAGCATCATTTAAAATTTGCAGATGAAGACAATTCAATAGCCCAACTTAGAGCGGGCAGACATAGACGATATGATAGGTTAACTCGTGGATTTGCACTGAAACAAACGATAGCTTACAAAATGTTAAGTGCGGATAGAAGAATGAATTTTGAGTTAGCTTTTGATTTTACTCAAGGGTTTACATCAGATGTGCGAGATTATCATTTTGATACGGGGCAAGTTTCGGACAAAAATCGTTTAGATTTGATGTTGGCTGTGAGGTTATCATACTATTTGCCTTTTTACTATAATAAAATAGATAGAGAAGTATTTTATTAATCCCACAGCACTTTGATGACAAAAATATTTCTTTTCTTTTATTCTTTTTTTTTGAGTTGTGTTGATACTATCTTAAGTTTTTGGCCTAATAAAAAGCTCAAAATGATGTATCAAGGTAGAAAAGATACTCGGGATAACGTAGAGAGATTTATCGAATCAAATCCTCAACCTATATGGATACATTGTGCATCATTGGGTGAGTTTGAACAAGGGAGACCTTTGATAGAAGCCATAAAACAATACAATCCCGATATTCCTATTATTTTGAGTTTCTTTTCTCCGTCAGGATACGAAATAAGAAAAGATTATAAATTTGCGGATTTAGTGGTATATTTGCCAGTAGATAGCCCAAATAATGCCCGATGGATGGCTAATAAAGTTAAGCCAAAATTTTTCATTTTTGTAAAATATGAGTTTTGGTGGAATATCATCAATGAATTGGTACATTCTCCTACAAAGACGATACTTATTTCAGGTATTTTTCGAGAAAAAGATTACTTTTTTTATCCATTGTTGAGCCCATTGAGGAATATGTTGGCTGATTTTGATAAAATTTTTGTACAGGATACGCTTTCCGAAAACATCTTAAAGGCTAAAAATATTAAGAATGTGACCACAGCAGGAGATACACGAATGGACAGAGTGATAGAAAATGCAAAAAATGCCACTTTAGATAGCAAATGGCACCAATGGTCAGGCCATAAAAAAGTTTTTGTCTATGGAAGTATATGGGACTCAGATATGCCCATTGTTGTCGATAGTATCACATATTATTCTGATTCAATTCATATTTTGGTGCCTCATGATATCAGTGAAAAGTCAATAGCTATGTTAAGTTCTAAGGTAAAAAGTCCATCATCTAAATGGTCGGACGAATCATTAAAATACAATATTATATGGGTGGATACGATAGGTTGGCTCAATAAACTGTATAAAATAGCCGATATATCCTATGTGGGTGGCGGATTTAATAAAGGAATTCATAATATTCTCGAACCTGCTTCTTATGGCATTCCTGTTTTTTTTGGTCCCCGTCATCAAAGGTTTTCAGAAGCTATTGAATTAAAGAAAATAGGTCAAGGATTCGCTATTCGAGAGTTTGACGAAATGTTAAATACTATAATACAAATAGACGAGATACCATATGAAATTGAGAAAATTAAACAAAATTCAAAAACATATTTTAATAGCAATAAAGGGGCGACCGCTAAAATAATGGAATATTTAACGGCCTCTATTGAAATCAATTGAAAAACCAGTAAAAATCCAAAAACATCAATAATAATGAAATCATCCCAACCTATTGTTTTGCCAGAATTTAGTGATTTACACATTTTAGTGATAGGTGATGTCATGATAGACAGATATATTTTAGGCGATGTCAAACGTATATCACCTGAAGCGCCCGTTCCTATTTTGGATTGGAACAATACGGAGGATAGATTGGGTGGTGCGGCCAATGTGGCCCTCAACTTACATGCATTGGGCGCTCAAACTACATTGTTGAGTGTCGCTGGGCAAGACGAAAATGCTCAAATATTGGAAGACCTTTTGGCCCATTACTCCAATATAGATTGTAAAATATTAAGAGATGAAAATAGAAAAACAACGGTCAAATCTCGAGTTGTTGCACATAATCAACAATTACTTAGAATAGACGTGGAGGATAAATATGACATTTCAAATGATATGTCGGACTTATTTATAGTTGAGATAGACAAATGTCATAAAGAAAAAAAGATACAAGGCATAATTCTTCAAGACTATAATAAAGGCATGTTGACAGACTATAATATACCTAAAATTATAGAGTGGGCCAACAAAAATCACATTGCTACCTTCGTAGATCCAAAAGAAAAAAATTTTTATGAATACAAAAATTGTACTCTTTTCAAGCCCAACAAAAAAGAGTTGTCGAGAGCCTTGGGTGCCGAATGGACTAACGATATGCATGCAAATGACACCAAATTGAGAAAAAAACTCAATAATGACCTCACTTTAATCACTTTGAGCAGTGAGGGTCTTTTCATAAGCAACAATTCGCAGGCCTTACATGTACCTACATCTGTACGAAATATATCTGATGTGAGTGGCGCTGGCGATACAGTGATAAGTATTGTCAGTCTTTGTTACTTAAAATCTATGTCCTTAGACATAATCGGCAAAATTGCCAACACAGCTGGTGGTCAAGTGTGTGAAAAACCTGGCGTAGTACCTGTTAATTTACATGAACTCACCCATGAATTGAATATTTTATAACAGAATATTATTTTGTTGAATTGAGTTAAATTATTTTTTATTCTGAAAGTGACTGCATAAATGGGCTATTTCAAAATAAAATTCTAAAATTGTAAATTTTTTGTTAAGTCAAAGAACATATAAAAATTAAAAAAATATTAAAAAACTGTTCAAAATGACATTTTAATTATAGAAAATATCTTACTTTTACACCCTGAATAAGAAAAACTTCATTTAAATCCTTAGTTTATGAGGCCTGAATGGAGGTAATTTTAAATTGTTTGAATAATTTTTTAACAACAAACCAAATTAATTTTATTATGCAAAGATTTTTTACAAAACAATTGTTTTTAGTCTTGTTGACATTCGGCTCAATGAGCTTGTTTGCACAAGA
>CAZBCV010000173.1:0-6962 GCA_964490495.1 uncultured Aureispira sp.
TCCTAATTGGACAGTTTCTAATTGTACAGTTACAGGTAAAGTTGTACAAGAAGATTTTTTGAATATTAATTTTAATGGAACTTTGTCAGCTGACAAAAAAACATTAACAATTAAAAACACTGGTAGTTTTTTGGGCACAAATGTCAACTGTACTGAAACTTTTACTAAGCAATAACCTTTCTTCTAATTCACGAAAGTGTAGTTTCAAATGTAAAAAAAGCCTCGTATCCTAAAAAGGTACGAGGCTTTTTTTATGAGTCCCAATTAAATTATACATTGATTTTGTAAAGTAGCAAGCAAGTCAAAAATTACCAGAACACAATGTATATTGTAGCCACAACTATTATAGTGACAACAGCCATGATATTATATGAAGTTTGAGTTTTGAAACTTATCTCAGAAAGTTTAACTGCTTTTTTGTCTCTATTTTCTTTGTTCTCCCAATAAGATAATGCCACCATCATAGCGACGATAATTAAAAATGTATAACCCATACGGTCAATAAAAGGAAGAGTTGGCAAAAATATTTTAAAAATAGCGGATAATGGAATAGAACTTACAACACCCACTAATGCTGCTGTGGTAGATGTTTTGTTCCAAAACATACCCAATAAAAAAACAGCAACTACACCAGGACTAATAAATCCTGTATATTCTTGAATATATTGAAAGGCTTGATCTAAAGTACCTAATGAAGGTGCCATGATTACACCTATTAAGAGTGCCGCAGCAGCAGCCCATTTTCCTACATTTATAAGCTTTCGGTCATATTGTGGATCTGCTTTCTGATCTGCTGAACTAAAAAACTGTCTATACACATCATAAGTAAATATCGTTGACGCACTATTGACTATAGAACTAATGGATGACCCAATAGCTGCAATCAATGCAGCAACAGCAAGCCCCTTGAAACCCTCAGAAACATAATTGCTGAGTACCCATGGATAAGCTTGATCAGACTTGGTCAATTCAGCTCCTAAAACAAAAGCTGCAATACCTGGAAGAACTACTATTAAAGGCAAGAAAATTTTTATTAAAGCAGCAAAAGCAGTACCTTTTTGGGCTTCTGCTAATGATTTAGAAGCCAATGCACGCTGTATGATGTACTGATTGTTGCCCCAATAATATAAATTGGCTATCCACATACCGCCAATCAAAACACTAATTCCGGGTAACTCTTGATAAGCGTCTTTGAAGCCGCCACTACCATCAGGTATCATCAAAGCACCTTTTTCGAGTATCATATCAAACTTTTGAGGTGCTTGTTCTACAAGCATCTTCAATCCCTCTAACGGTGTTCCACCAATAGCATTGAGTACTGCATATGTAGCAACGAGTCCTCCAATAATCAGTACCACTACTTGAATAACATCTGTCCAAACAACAGCTTTCAACCCGCCCGTAATAGAAAAGGTGGCTGCATATAATGCCAAACCGACCACGCCCCAAACCATAGGAATACCAAGAATTGTCTCTAAAGCCAAAGATCCTAAATATAAAACACTAGTAATGTTAACAAATATAAACAATAGTATCCAAAATATGGCCATAATCGATTTAACGCGTACATCAAATCTTTCTTCTAAAAATTGAGGCATAGTATAGATACCTTTGTGAATAAGCACGGGCAGAAAAAATTTAGCAACTACAAGCAATGTAACAGCCGCCATTAATTCGTAGGCTGCAATGGCAAACCCTAAGACATAACCAGATCCAGACATACCTATAAATTGCTCAGCCGAAATATTAGAGGCAATCAATGACCCACCAACTATCCACCATGGCAGAGATTTTGAGGCCAAAAAGTAATCACTTGAAGCTTCTTGTTTTTGACTATAAGATATCCAAATACCTATGCCCATCATCAAAACAAGCCATGAAATGATGATTACTAAATCCAATGTCGCTATATTTATCATAAGAATCTATTTATTGTTTTTGGCTTTGATTATGTATTGGTAATCCAATGAAGTGTCATCAGATTCTAAAAGTATAAAATTATGTTTCTCTAAAAGGTTTTCTAGATGGTCTAAGTATATCCTTTCTTCTTTGGGAGGTGATGAAATCGGAAGTTTTTTCATCTTATAATCAACTATTAATAACTCTCCATCAGGTTTTAGAGAATATTTTATATTTTTTAGATATTCATCAAGTTGTGGTAAATAAGCTATAGTATTAATTATTATGATGACATCTACTTCATTAACAAGTAGATTGGGGTCTTGAGGGTGTGCTATTCTTCCTTCAAGTTTTTGTGCATCTTTTCCTAAATACTTGTTTTTATTTTTTTCAATGAAATTCACCATTTGCGTATCAATATCTATTGCGATGACCTTTTGAGCATAGGGTGCTAATTTGAATGAAAAATATCCTAGACCAGCACCTAAGTCTGCAACAACTTTGTCAGAAATATTCCCTAGCTTTTCAATTACTATGTGTGGTTTTTGCCATATATTTCTATCTCCGTTTAATAATGTGTCACTACCAACAGGCTCTATGATTTCAACTATTGGGTCAGATGATTCAGTATTGGAAGAAATATTATTTGGCCCACATCCACAAATAAAGCAGATAACAATAAGCAAAATGAGATGTTTGTATAACATATAGATTTGAAATTCGATTCAAAGGTAAAATAATTGTTAATATTCTATAGTATTTTAATAGATTTTTTTTAAAAAGATAAAAATTTAAAATATTTAGAATATTTTTTTGATAATATGTATTGAGATTACAATAAATATATTACTTTTGCGCTCCAATTCAATAAAGTTTAAAATTTCAGTCATGGATTTGATAAAATATGTACACGAACAATTAACTCCCAAGAAAGAATATCCAGCATTTCGTGCAGGTGACAATATTGCTGTGAGTTATAAAATCATAGAGGGAGCTAAAGAAAGAATTCAGATTTTCAGAGGCGATGTTATTCAAATCAACGGTGATGGTTCTACAAAAACCTTCACAGTTAGAAAAATATCAAATGGCGTAGGTGTAGAGAGAATTATACCTTTTTCGTCTCCTGCAATTGATAGTATAGAAGTATTGAAGAGAGGTAAAGTAAGAAGATCTAAGATATACTATTTGAGAAGTCTTACTGGTAAAAAAGCAAAAATTAAGGAAAGAAAATTTGTTGCTAAGGCATAATTTTAATATACTTCTTTTTGAAGAAAAAGGGAAAATAAGGAATTATTTTCCCTTTTTTTATGTAACATAAAATAAACAACCAGTTTGTTGATTTATTCAAAATGAGTCCATCCATTACCCAAATGGTGATGTGTATAGTAAACGACTATCATTTGGCTTTAATTTGAGGATTATCAAAACAAAATTATTTTTCTACCTTTGCATATTTAAAACAACCCAAATTTGATCACTAAAGTATTAGAGCACATCTTTGACCCTAAAAAACCCATAGAAAATCATTGGTTATATGCGTTTTCGTTTTTATTAATTGGGGGGATATATTTTTTTAATCTATTTATAGATGTGATGGACATTGATGCCGCACAATACGCCGTTATAGCAAGGGAAATGTCAGAAAGTAAGAGTTTTTTAGAAGTTTTTTATAGAGGTGAAGATTATTTAGACAAACCTCCCTTACTATTTTGGCTAAGCTCTTTATCATTTTATGTTTTGGGGGTTTCTAACTTCTCCTATAAGTTACCCTCTGTTTTGATACTTCTACTTGGTATCTATTCTACTTACAAATACGCAATGATCTACTATTCAAAAGACAAAGCCCAATTGGCAGCTTTGATATTGGCAACTAGTCAGGCAATTTTGCTAATCTCTAATGATGTTAGGACGGATTGTACGTTGGTTGGTTTAGTTATTTTTGCAGTTTGGCAGCTAACAGAGTTTGTAAAAACTAATACATACAAAAGCCTTATTTTATCTTCATTCGGCATAGGTGCAGCTATGCTGGCAAAAGGACCGATAGGCTTTGTACTTCCCTTTTTAGGTATAGGACTTAATATTTTGGTCGAGCGAAATTGGAAAGCGATATTTAGACCTCAATGGCTTATTATGTTAGCTATCATAGCTCTTCTTCTTCTTCCTATGTGTATTGGTCTATACAATCAATTTGATTTACATCCCGAAAAAACGGTTTATGGCCTAAATGGGCCATCAGGTTTAAGATTCTATTTTTGGACACAAAGTTTTGGCAGACTGACAGGAGAAAATTATTGGCAAAACGACACAGGTATTTTTTATTTTTTTCATACAATATTATGGGATTTTCAGCCATGGATATTTTTATTTATTGTGGCATTGTTAATGGCTTTTTGGGGGCGAGTCTATAAAAATACCTTTGCATTGCCTGAATACATTAGTGTCTTTAGTTTTATTTTAGGTTTTCTGGCCTTTTCGAAATCTAACTATAAACTTCCTCATTATATTTTTCCACTATTACCCTTTGCTTCAGTCATCACTGCACACTTTCTATATGAGGTAGTGAAAAATTCACTTTGGGTTAAACTCTTGTTTTGGCAACAAGCTTTTGTAGCTTCATTGTTTTATATTATTATCGGTTTAAGTTACTATTATTTTTTTCCTGTCAATAATTATATTGTTGTTTTTATTGGAATTATTGCTTTAGGGGTTCATATATATCAAATATTTATTTCGCAATTAGACCATCTACGGCGTTTAGTTGTTGTGACTATTGCCAGTTTTATAATGTTTGGATTCAATACGAGTATATATTTTTACCCACAATTGTTAAGTTATCAAGCCGGAGGAGAAGCTGGCCGATTTATTTTTGAAAGTAATATATCGTCGAAAGATAGCTATTTTTACAATGCTTATATGAATTCCTTAGATTTTTACAGCCAACGCATCATGCAGGAATTAGACATAGAAAATGTAAAAAATATTAAAAATGAATCAATTATTTACACAGATAGTCTTAGTGCACAAAAAATAGTAGAACTAAATCCTGATTTTAGACCTGTGAAGTACTTAAATCATTTTAATGTAACGAAACTTAATTTTAAATTTTTAAATAAAAATACGCGTGACCAACAGTTAGTCAAACACGTGATTCTTATGAATTGAGTAAAAAAAAAGTTATAGATATAAGGTTTTTTCGTAAAACAAACAATGATCTCAATAAAAAGCCCCCAACAGATAACTATTGGAGGCTTTTTATTTGAATAATAAGTACTTAATTTCGAGGTATCAAATTGAATTCAACACGTCTATTGAGGGCTTTACCTTTGTCGGTGGCGTTGCTAGTAACTGGTCTAGAATCCCCAAATCCTGAATGGCTTAATCTTGAAGAAGATATACCTTTTTGATTTAAATATTCATAACAAGCTTTGGCTCTCCTCTCTGATAAGGTTTGATTGAAACTTGGACGTCCTACATTGTCGGTATGTCCACTTATTTCCATCACAAAATCAGGATATCTATTCATAATATCCACAATTTGATTAAGCACTCTATTGGATTCCAATTTCAATGTAGCACTGCCAGTCTCAAACTGTACAGCTTGCATAGCAATTTCAAGAGTCTTTTTATCTTCTTGTTTGATTTCAGGACATCCATTATTGGCTACCGTGCCCACAACATTAGGGCAATTATCTCTATGGTCTGGAATACCATCACCATCTGTGTCAGGACATCCTTCATAAATCCTTAAACCTGGTTTGTCAGGACACTTGTCCTTGTAGTCAGGCACACCGTCACCATCTCTATCTGGGCAGCCATTTGTACTAGCTGGTCCAGCTTCATCTGGGCATTCATCTTGACCATCAGGCACACCGTCACCATCTCTATCTGCAATTTTGGTTTCAGGACAACCTTTGTTGGACTTAGGACCTGCTACATTCGGGCATTCATCAATGTTGTCAGGAATGCCGTCACCATCTGTGTCGGCACACCCATCAAACTCTACAAGGCCAGCTATTTCTGGACATTTGTCTTTATAGTCCGGGATTCCATCACCATCTTTGTCAGGACAACCATTATATTTTGGATCACCAAATTCATTGGGACACAAATCTAAATTATCTGGAATTCCATCACCATCAGAATCTTTAGGCGCTTCAACCACTTCTTCAACCTTTTCCATAGGTTTGCCTATCAAATAAGTAAAACCTAAACCATGCTGCAAGTTGTTTCTCTTTTCAGACAGAGCATATCTAAATTCGGACTGCCATGTAAAAAAAGCATTTTCTGCCAATTTTACTTGAAAACCCAAACCTATTGGAATTTGCAAATTAAAGATGCCCTCATTTTCGTAAACGCCACCAATTCCGCCTACAATATAGGGTAATATTCGAGTGGAATTGTCAGTGAGATAATATTGAATCTGCGCATCTAAACTAAATAATTGTTTTTCAATAGTGTTGATTGTGTCTATATGAGATGCCACAACTCCATATCTAAAAGGTACATGAATTGCTATTTTATCATTGATGACTCTCTGATATCCTAATTCATAGCCATGTTTGTAGTCCTTAAAATTAGTGAACTTCCCACCGTTAGTTGTTTGATAATCCAGGAAGTACTTTTTAAAAACTACTCCTGATTTATAAGCGCTATTTTGTGCTGAAATACTACCGATAATAAGTAATAAAATACCCAATATCAAGCTAAATTTTTTCATTATAAACATGTATTTTGATTTAATAATACTAAATAAGAGGCAAAAATACATAAAATTATTTTATAATATGTGCCTTTTATTTGAAAAATTTTTATTTTTATTGAATTTTGTAGTATATTATCTGTTTTAAACGCTTTTCAATGTAATATTTGTCAATGTTCTGTATCATTTTTTAAAACTCAAGGATAAGCTTTATTTGATCAAAAGATTACATTATATATCTTCAATTCAGAAAAGATATTTGGCTAAAAAATATTAGATAATATTTCATAAAAATAAGTTTCATCAACATTATAGTTTTAACTTAAATTCATAAATGTAAAGACTGCATAAATTTATAATTTTC
>CAZBCV010000174.1:0-6912 GCA_964490495.1 uncultured Aureispira sp.
AAGACCTTAACGGTAATGGGATTCAGGATGCTGGTGAGCCAGGGCTTGCTGGAGTTGAATTAGCTTTAAGTGGTACTACAACTGGTGGTCAATCTATAAATAGTATGACCACAACTGACTCCAACGGACAATATCAGTTTAGTAATATTTTACCGGGCAATTATACTTTAAAGGTAGAAATTCCAGCTGGTTTTGCCCCTACTATTGCGAAAGCAAGTATGGATAACACTATAGATTCAGATTTGAGTGAAACAAGTGATGAAATCAATTTCAGTGTTGTGACAACTGGTGGTAGAAATGACATAGACCTTGGATTTGTAAAATTGGGGTCTATAGGTGATTTAGTATTTGAAGATGATAACTGCAACGGTCGTAAAGATGCAAGTGAAAAAGGATTGTCAGGTATAAAAGTGGTTATTATGGGTATAAATCATTTAAGTGCTTTTGTGGATTTAACTGCGACCACAGATGCCAATGGTAACTATCTATTTTCAGATTTAAGACCTGGTAATTATCAAATTAGTTTTGAATTACCTGTTAATTATGAGCTTTCTGCCGCATTTATCAATCAAATTGACCTTTTAAATGGTCAACAAGTGTTAGATATTGATGCACCTCTATTCCGAAGAGCCACTATCGGTGACTTTGTTTGGAACGACTTAAATAAAAACGGAATTCAAGATTCTAATGAGCCTGGCATAGCAAATGTAAGAATTGTACTTACAAGCCATAGATTTATAGATAAACAGGAATTTATTACCACAACTGATGCCAATGGATTTTATGAGATTTCGGGTATAAAACCAGATTTATTTGATTTACAATTTGAAGTTCCACAAGGATTTTTAGCCACTACCTTGGGCGCTGGATTAGATAGGTCTTTAGATAGCGATATAGAATCTGATGGCTATGTTAGAGATTTATCTATTATAAGCGGTATGAATGACATCTCATTGGATGCTGGATTTTATTCCATATCCAATGCTATGATAGGTGATTTTGTATGGGAAGATCAGAATGGTAATGGCATTCAAGATGCTGAAGACATAGGTATTCCTTTTGTGGATGTAGAATTAAAAGGTGTAACTTTTGATAATCAAAATATTTTACTGCAAACCCAAACGGATTTTGATGGTTTCTATTTGTTTGAAGATTTACCTGCTGGAACATATCAAGTGACATTTTATGCCCCTGATGACTATGTTTTCACGATACCCAATGCAGGAAATAGCACTTTCGATTCTGATGTGATTTCAAATGATGGTACAACAGACTTCTTTACATTATCAAATGGTCAAGTCAATTTAGATATTGATGCGGGGCTTTACAGAGTGGGTTCTATAGGAGATTTTGTATGGTTTGATGAAAACAAAAACGGACTTCAAGACCCTAATGAAAATGGGGTAGAGGGTGTAGAATTAATATTGAGAAATGCCGTAGGTAATTATATTGATGCCACTATTTCTAATGAAGATGGATTTTATTCATTCAATAATTTGATACCTGGACAGTATTTTATTGAAGCCATTATTCCTTCTGATTTTGGTGCCACAATCATCAATAATTCTGATAATAACTTGAATTCAAAATTTGAGGCTATCAATGGTGTTATTAGAACTAATACATTTAGCTTGGCTTCGGGTATTGATATAGACAACATGGACTTAGGGTTATCTTCTGTATTTGCCAATGTATCCGGGATGACTTGGTTCGATACCAATGGCGATGGTCTAAAAGACAATAGTGAACCTCCAATGAAAGAAATTGTAGTCCATTTGATCAATAGTGTAAATGACACTATAGCGACTATCCCAACAGATATAGATGGCTTTTACGAATTCAACGATATATTGCCGGGCGATTACAGTTTAGGTTTTGAAGTCGTTCGAGATACTACATTTACAATGCCTGATGCTCTAGGAAATATATTGCTCAATTCTAAAGTGTTTTCGTGGGAAGATGGGTTGACCAATACCTTTTCTTTGTCCAATAGTCAAATTCTCACAGGCATGAATGCGGGTTATGTTGGGTTTTCTTCAGTGGGCGATTTTGTTTGGATTGACGCCAATGAAAACGGACTTCAAGATACTAATGAAGTTGGTATCAATGGCCTTAAAGTATGGTTATTGACGGGAAATGATGTGGTTTTAGATTCCACATTTACAGCTTCAAGAAACAATCTTGCAGGATATTATAGTTTTCAAAAGATACGATGGGGGTCTTACCAAATTAAATTTGACCTACCCAATAATTTTGCTTTCACTAATAATTTGACAACTGACCTTAACAAAAATTCTGATGTCACGAATATTGTTTCGGGCACTACAGATATTTTTGATATAATACCTAATCAAAAAAGAGACGATATAGATGCTGGATACTTATTGTTAACGCCAACAACGGGCACTTTAACGGGTATTGTTTGGCAGGATAATAATAATGATAAACTCAGAAATACGGGAGATGGTGTTTTGTCCAATGTAAATATAGAATTATATGATGAAGATGGCACATTGATAATTAGCACATTGACAGATAATATGGGTCGCTATACATTTGATAATATTAATTTTGGTAATTATTATGTGAAATCCCCATCTATTGTAGGCTCTAAATTTGTATTGTATTCTTCTACAGCGCCATTTACTGATAGTAATATTTCAAATGATTTTGGTGAAGGTACATCAAGGCTAATCACGATTCTTCCTGGCGGCACACTAGATAATTTTGATATAGGGTATGCACCAACGATTGTTGTAAGCGGTAAGGTGTGGGAAGACTTGAACAATGATGGTCTTTTGGATAGTAGTGAGCCAGGCCTTCCTAATGTTCGTATTGATTTGGTCAACGCATCTGGTATTGTTGAACAAACTACAACTTCAAATGTAGATGGCACATACAGTTTTATCAATGTTGCCGTAGGTTTTTATACATTGAGGTTTGAGTCACTCAATGGGTTTGTTTTTGCTATCAATAATGCTTCTGACCCTACTCGAAATAGTATTGCCAATGTGAATACTGGTTCGTCCTCTGTTTTAGATTTTACTCAAGTGCAAGCCTACAATAATCTCAATGCGGGCTATTTAAAATCAGGTCAAATCACTGGTCGTGTGTGGTTGGATTTGAATGCCAATGGCGTATTCCAAAACAATGAACCAGGTGTCAATGATATTAAAGTTTATCTTGTTTCACCTATGAATGGTATCATGGATAGTACTCTTACAGGCATAAGGGTAGTCAATAATTTTGTTGGATTATATGAGTTTAATAAAGTTCGACCAGGAAATTATTTCATAAGATATGGAATCACTGATGAATATCTCATATCCCCGCCCAATATAGGTGCTCCAGATACAGATAGCGACATAACAGAAACCAATGGGGCTTATACCACTGATGTGCTGAATGTCAATTCTGGCCAATCATTGTCTAATGTTGATGCGGGTATTTTTGTGCCCGCTTCCATCGGAGACCGAGTGTGGAATGACCTCAATAAAAATGGAATTCAAGATGGTGGAGAGCCTGGGCTGCCAGGTATAACTGTGAGTTTATTCAGCCAAGCAGGGTTTTTATTAGATACAAAGGTGACAGATGCTAACGGAAGTTATTTGTTTACAGGTTTGCGTCAACGATTGTATTATTTACAATTTACAGTATTGGACAAATATGAATTTACTCAACAATATGCGGGTAGTGACATCTCAAAAGATAGTGATGTAGATGAAACCGGGACGACTCCTTTGATCTCTTTGTCCCATGGTTCTCAATTGTTAGATATTGATGCAGGTATGTTCCTTTCGAGTTCGAGATTGGTCATGGGGGATGTTTGGGATGATGCCAATGAAGACGGTATTCGCACCTATGATGAAGAACTTCAGCCAAGAGTAAAGGTCTATCTTTTGGACAATCAATTACAAATAATATCCGAAACGGAAACCAATCATGCTGGCAGATACTGTTTGTCTAATAGAGGTATTAATGGAGATTATACTGTTTTTGTTGAGTCACCAGACAATCATATATTCACACAAAGGTTTCAAGGGTCAGACCCTAATATGTATTCTCATGTCAATGAAGATGGTTATTCGCGTTCTTTATCCATGAAATCTTTAGACCCTACACATTATGTTCATGCTGGCTATTACTTTAAGATAGTTTCAAGTCTTAGTGGTATTGTGTGGCAAGATCTCAATAACAATAATTTATTGGATAATTTTGATGAACGAATTGAGAATGCTGTTGTCTTTTTGTTCAATAAAAATAGGATATTCATCAAATCTAATCGTACGGATGAAAATGGCGAATATTTTCTTAAAAATTTAGATGCTGGCGAGTATTATTGTCGATTGCCTGAATATCCAAATTTGACTTTCATTCTTCATGTAAATGGCCCATCACAAAATGACAGTGAATTTACCAATCAATTTGGTGTAGCTACTTCAAGACTTTTAACGGTAGATCCTGGGGTAGCTATTGAGGGTTTCAATTTTGGTTACAAACAGAAAAATAATATTTCTGAAAATGTTAATAATAAAAATTCTGAAATCGACATAGAATTATACCCTAACCCAACTATCAGAGAAGTCAATATTTCAGTTACAAACAACACTGAAGAGCATATAAATTATGTAATCATCAATACCTCTGGCAATAGTGTTATGGAAGGAAGGATAGATAATAATAAAATATGTCTGGATATAGAACATCTTCCATCGGGTATTTACACTCTTTATGTCATAAATGGAGACAAAATATCTAAAAGAATAATATCCCGCGTGAAGTCTTGGTAACATGGCATGAAAAGCGAAAATCCCGACAAATATCGGGGTTTTCGCTTTTTTTTTGAGTTAAATTTAAACCTTTTTCTAATTTAATTCGTTACTCAAAAAAATCCAGCTGTATGGCTCATTTAAAAGAAGCTTTCCATTCGTGGATTGAAAAAAATAGTTTTGGAGTTTGTAGTTATTTAGCTGACAAATGGGGATTCAATGAGTCAACAGTAAGAATGTATTTTATATATACAAGTTTTTTGACTTTGGGCTCACCCATATTATTCTATCTTTTTTCTGCTTTTTGGCTCAATATCAAAAAAATATTGCGCAGTGGTGACAGCATCCATATCTAAGCATGGATTCTTTTAGAAAAATTATTAACTTCATTATCAATGAATACATTTTTTTAGGATTAATAGTAGCTTCATTTATAACTTTTACGTATAATTCTATTGCAGTCAGCCCAAATTTATATTATATTCTAGTCGCAGCAATAAGCACTATAATAATATATAAATATATAAGTCCACTGAAAAGTGTTAAGCAGTTTTTTTTCGAAAATAAACTTTTTTTTGGTATCACCATTTTATTACTCCTTTCGCTTTGCTTTTTAATATTAACAGTAAAAAGTTTAATAGCTTTAGGTTTAGCTGGTTTTCTCACATTGTGTTACTTTTTTGGATGGCCGCCATTTTTCAAACCCTTGAGAACCTATATGATATTGAAGCCATGCCTCATAGGTATCGTTTATAGCATCTTAGTTTGTCAAATTCCTATGATAGAAGCTCATTATTTAGCCCATGAATATATGTTTTCTATGGCAGCCATATTTCTATTTGTATCGGCTTTAGCTATAGTATTTGATTTAGGTGATGTGGAGGAAGATCAGAGGATGAATACTTGTCCTAAGATTCTAGGCATCGTACCATCAAAAATCATAGTGACGCTTTTGATGATATTGGCTACTTCAGCTATGTACTATTCAGCTTGGACGTACATGATAAGTATTCCGGAGAGTGTATCTTTCAGTATATCGTGTTTCATTGGAGTAATTGTGGGGTGGAAAGCTATGCCTTCAAATCCTAAATCGTTTTATTTGATGAAAGTAGATGGAGTGATGGCTTTACCTTATATGATTAATATTGTGATTAATTTTATATAGAAAATGATTGACATCACAAAGGAATATTTCCATATCTCCGCTTAGGGTCATTACTTTTTTAATTTCTAACGGCTGTGCTTTACGACGGTTTTGGCGTTAGCCAAAACTGGTGTCAAAGCATCTGTTATGGCTTCGTGTACCTGTCATCGTCATCAGTTGGAAATTTCTGGTGTTTTAAAAATCCAAAAACTATTATTCTTGAGGGTTCAATTTTGAAAACTATCGTACAAATTTTGAAAACACAATCTCTTATTTGTGGGTCGTCAAAGTATATAGATTGCCTAAATAAATATGGATTATCTGGAATACTCTTAGTTTTTCTTAATAATTGATTTTTTTAATATCTTAGCAGCTTTGAGATTATCTGAAGCTATAAATTCTATATGCTCTTTTATTCTACTTTGAAATGATTTCTTATAGACGATCTTCATATTTCGAAATCACTTCATTCAATGAACTTTCCAATTCTTCATGACTTACAAATTCGGCGTTACCTTTATTGATATCTTCTAATTCTTTATGCAAATATTTTTGATTAGCTAGATAATTTTGATCTTCGTTAATAACCACTAATTCATCAGAAGTAAATGCGTTTAAAGTTTGCATCACCCTGTCCACGGCATTTTCTTTTATGTTCAATCTTATGGTCAACATTGTATTATATTTAGTATTTTATAACGGTTATTAAAGAAAAAAGTTCGCTATTTTAACTCCTTCAAATCCTTTTAGCACGTTGGATTCTTTAATAAGTTAGCACGGATTAAGAATAATAAATAAATCCTACGTGCTAAATCTCTGGTCACCGAACACAAAGATAAGAATTCCTGTTGGAAGTGCTGAAATATTTATTGTGTTTTGTCCTTCTGTGATGTCGTGTTGTATATACAATTTACCATATACATCCATGATGTGGAGTGTGTTGGCTGATGGTCGCTTAAACACTTCGTTTTTGATAACATGGGATTTAATTTTTAGCTT
>CAZBCV010000175.1:0-6863 GCA_964490495.1 uncultured Aureispira sp.
AATTAAGTACTATTCTTTTTGGCCTTCATACCAATCTATCTTTCTCGTAGCATACATTGTTGCTGCTATTATTACAAACAATCCTATGGAGCCTATCAGCAATGCTGTTTTTTCTAATTGTATAATCGTATAAATATATCCAAAGAGGAGAACCAATAGGGCC
Organism: uncultured Aureispira sp.; assembly: GCA_964490495.1. Classification (GTDB taxonomy): domain Bacteria; phylum Bacteroidota; class Bacteroidia; order Chitinophagales; family Saprospiraceae; genus OLB9. The sequence goes on from CAZBCV010000175.1 coordinate 164, forward strand.
AATAATAATAGAGAACTTTTTTTATGGTTAAACATACCGATGCTATATAAATATATCAATAATATTGTAGCGAGTGAGGCCATTAAAAAAGATTTGTCGAATCCTATAAATTCTGAGACTGATAATAGCAATACAAAAAATATCGCTAAAGCTAAACCTATCAAAATATATTGGAAGATGTGGATAGGCTTTTTTCTCACAATTTCTGTCAAAAATACCACTAAAAATGTTAAAGCCACTATTAAAAACATATATTTAACGGACCTATTGGATTTAGAATAATGATCAATAATATAGTCAATTTTGAGACCGAAGGAACTCTGGCCGGCCTCTATGATTTCTGAGGTTGTATAATAAGGTGGTATGCTTCTGTTGTATTCATAGACTTGCCATGTAGCCTTAAAGCCTTCACTATTTGTTGAATGAATCGGTAAAAATGCACCAGTAAAGTTGGGATCAGGAAAAGATGATTCAAGGGTAACAGTATTTTCTTTGGCTAAAGGCAAAAAATGTAGAGCCTGACTTCCATTAATATTAAGATTGTATTTGAAAGTATATTTACCGTTGGATGGGTCTATTTTGACTGAGGCTTGTAATCCTCCGTTTAGACTTTTAACATTTCTTCCTTCTACAAATTCATAATTTACATCATCGACAATGTCGGGTAAGTCGTTTCGGAATGAAATACCATTCATACCTGGTCTGAAATTAGATTTTGCCCCATTCCACAAAAGCTCTATTTTGCTATTAATACCTTTCATGTCACTTATTCCAGTGATGACAAATGCATCATTAAAAAACCACTCAACATCATGGAGGCCCAATGCATTCACATCAGGTAAGGTAAACTCGCCCTCCACACTCAGTAATGTATTATATAACAAAACATCGTAAAGACTTCTTGACTTTGATTGAGTGGTCAAATCACCTATAACGGACATTTTTTCCGGAAGAAGTATAAAATTGTTGTTTTGTGAAGATAATTTTTTACCATTTTCGTCTTTTATGAGAGTTTTGTAAGGGATGACTAATGCAGGACCTGAGATTGTTTGGTCCTTTCCCCAGCTTTCAGCTACTTCGTTTTTTACGGATGTGTTGAGATTTTGTCGCTCACGAACAAGGTCCAAAATCATAACTTGAGGTATCATAAGTATGAGGACTAAAACAAAAACAAGAGCCAACTTTAATGTGGTTTTGATAGAAGGGGATTGCGTGAAAGACTTTTGATCCATTGGAAAAATTTTAAATATTTAAATAAATTATTGATGCGTTTGAATTAGATTTGATAAGTTGTCTATATGTTTTTTAAACTCATTTCGACCCATTGGCGTGGCTCGATATGATGTCTCTGGCTTTCTACCAACAAATATTTTTCGGATTTCAACGTAGTTTTTGAGTTCGAGAGAAGTTGTATGGCTGGCCAAATTGCCATCGGAAAGCAAGAGCATATTTTTTAGATCATTAAATGTAACCCATTCATTGATCATCAAAACAGACATGATGCCAAGCCTTACTCTGCTTTCAAAATCCTTATTGAGTTCATTTATATTGATTTTATTCATTTATATTGTACTTTTTGTGCATAATTATTCCATAGATAATATGAAGAACGCCAAATCCTAACCCCCAAAACAATAGGCCATAACCCAGGAAGAACAACGAAAAAACACCTAGTATAAGTTGTAAAAGACCAAGACTCCAAAGCTCGCTCCTTGTATATTTTGAAGCATTAATTAATGCTAATCCATAAAACAATAGCATTGAAGGTGCTACTAAATACAATAGATTGTGGTAAGTGACAATTAAAGAAAAAATTCCCCCAATAACCAAAGGAGGTAAGGCAGATATTATCATGTTGCGTAAAGAAACTGTCCAAAGTTTTTCTCCAGTTTTTTGACTTTGTTTTAACGTAAAAAAATAAGCACTCCAAAGAGCCATTGCCAATGTAAATAATTCAATAAGAATTAATTGTTTTATCAATATTGAAGGAAAGTATTTAACCATACCCTCAAAATAATTGATTTGATGAATATGTAATAAATAAAAAACCCAACTACAACTCGCAAGAGCAATTGTGCCAACTGCGACACCAGAAAGACCACTTAACGAAATAAATTTTGCTGATTTGTCCATCATCTTTTTGATATGTAAAATATCTTGTTCTATAGAATTCATATGATTTTATATTTTAAAAGTACTTTGAAAGGCAAAGTAAATAAAAAACTGAAAATTTTAAGTTTTATTGTTTGGATGATTAAATTTTTTTTGAAATTTTTGACAAAAATATTTGATGATATCTTACGACATCATATTTGAGATAACAGTTTAAAAATTTTATTCTGTATTATTTTATTTTATTAATTTTTATTCTGTAATTAATAAAGAAATGTCATATAAACAAAATATAATTTGGGATATAAAAAGTTAATACTAGTCTAATGAGTTGTTAAACACTGTTAGAATTATACTACAATTAGGTGAAATGGCATTATCTTTGCAGTCTTTATTAAATATTGCAACTACTTACACACCCAAATAGCGAAACGATATTTTAGAGCATCGTTCCAAAAATCGATATAAATATAAATAAACCATGAATATTAAATCATTAAGCACAAAACAATGTGCATTAATGATGGTATTAGTTTTTTTCTCTTTTATCACTTCATATGCTAAATCCCCCAATAGCGAAGAGATAGTCAGAAGAGTTAAAAATCTTAATACCGTCATTGATGTAAAAGTGACCGATGAAGTACTCAATGAAGTGCTCCTTAGGGTTACAAAATATCGTCAAGATTCTGAGACGATTTTAGGTAGGACTACCTTGTATTTTCCAATGATAGAGCATCATTTGAGAGAGTATGGATTGCCCGACGAATTGAAGTATTTAGCTGTTATTGAGTCTAGTTTGTTACCTACTCTAGAATCTAGAAAGGGAGCGGCAGGCATTTGGCAAATTATGGAAAGAACAGGCAAAACATTAGGATTGAATGTGGACAGGTATTTTGATGACAGAAAAGACATAGATAAATCTACCATTGCAGCTATCAAATATCTTTCCATATTACATAAAATGTATGGTGATTGGACTATGGCTTTAGCAGCGTATAATTGCGGAGAGGGCAACGTCAATAAAGCTATTAAGAAATCAGGAGGAAAAACAAAATACTGGGAAATTCATTCCTATTTACCATCAGAGACTCAAAAGTTTATACCAAGATTTCTGGGTATTTCTTATTTGATGAATCATTACTATCTTCATGATTTGGTACCGCGTGAACCTGCCGATGAATTTAAGTACCCATTGACTATAAAAGTTTTTGAAAAAGTAGATTTAAGAAAGTTGGCGGATGAACTGAATCTTAATATCAGCACCATAAAGACGCTTAATCCCATATATAGAAAAGACGTCATTCCTGCTGCAAAAGGGGATGATTACCATGTATTGACATTACCTGATATTGGGATGGCTCAATATATCGCAAAATACAACTCTATAGACAATATCATTAGTCGGCCTTTTGTTTTGGTCCGCAATGCTGCGCTCAATAATAATGAAATGGCCAATGTTAATGTGGACAATCAATTAAGACAGTTAGATTTTTCCTCATTGAAGTTGATCAAAAACTCCACCGATGCACAATGGGTCCAAAAGATTGAGGAAAAAATGCAATTGAATACAGGTCCTATCACGCTTTATAGAATGAGACGTAAAGAATCTTTGTCAGAAATTGCTTCGAGATATAACATATCATTGGAAGAATTGATGAAAATCAATAACATAAAAGAAAAGGAAGGAATCTACCCGGGAAGTATCATAATCTTACCAGATAAAAAGGCTTAAAATGGCCTCACCATATTTACATTGGATTAAAAATACTAAATTAAGTTTAATATTTTTTGGTATCATTCGGGCTAAAACCCATTAACTCCAGCTACAGTTGTATATTTAAAAGAAAGTTTTTGATCAGGGTAGATATACTTAAAAGCGGACTGTACCATAAGAGTGCCTTCGTGAAAACCACATAAAATTAATTTTAGTTTGCCTGGATAAGTATTTATATCGCCAATGGCATAAATTCCTGAACGACAAGTACTATAATCAAAAGTATCAACGACTATTGCATTTTCTTTTATCTCTAACCCCCAATCGGCTATGGGGCCTAATTTTGGGGCTAAGCCAAACAAAGGAATAAAGTGATCTACTTCGTAATTATATTGACCTTTACCATCTTCTTCTATCACTATTTCTCTCAAAACACCATTTCCATTGAGTCCTATGGCTTGAGCATTGGTGATGAGGTTAATTTTGCCACTTTTAGCCAAGTCCATAACTTTTTCAACGGAGTCTAAAGCTCCTCTGAAAGAGGTTCTCCTATGAACAAGAGTGACTTTTTCTGCTATATCAGCCAGTATTATACTCCAATCTAATGCAGAATCACCTCCACCAGCTACTAGAACTTTTTTGCCCGCGTATTTTTCTGGGTCTTTTATTATATAGTCCACACCCTTGTCTTCAAAGTGCACTATATTTTCAATGGGAGGTTTTCGCGGTTCGAAAACACCTAACCCACCTGCTATAGCTATCACAGGCGCACAAATTTCAGTGCCTCTATGTGTGGTCACTTTATACATTTTTTCACCTATCTGCTCCAATTTTTCAGCGCGCTCACCCAAAGTAAATCCAGGTTTGAAGGGTTCAATTTGTTGCATTAAATTATTTACAAGATCACCAGCCAAAACAGAAGGATAACCCGGAATATCATAAATAGGTTTTTTGGGATATATTTCTGTCAATTGACCACCGGGTTGACCAAGAGAGTCTATCAAATGACATTTTAACTTGAGGAGGCCAGCTTCAAATACCGTAAAAAGTCCCACAGGACCAGCACCAATTATAAGTATATCTGTTTGTATCATGGCACAAAATTAAACTCAATAGATGTGTTAAATTCATTAAAATTGTTTCATTAACACGTGTTTGACAATATAGGTTGCAAAGGTATAAATATAATTATCTGATAAGAATGATTTCATAACATCCTTATGATGATTTATGTCAATTCTTTTATTGTTCTAAAATAAATCTTTATTTACCAACCGCAATCCGTTATTCTGCGTATTTACATTTATACAAACCAAAAAATAAGCGCATTATGAAACACTTATCCATTTTAAAAACTCTAGTTATTGTATTCTCCTTTTTATGCATGTACTCATGTGTACAAGACTCATGTACAGAGCATCGAACATTTGTAAGATACAATCCAGTTTCACTTTCCGTAGATGATTTCAGAAGGGATGTCCTTTTTGAAAGTAGCAGACCACTAAAAAATCCAGGCAAATTTTATTTTTTTAACAATCATATTTTTATAAATGAGTTGGGTCAAGGCATTCATATTTATGACATCACTCAAAAAGAATCTCCAGTAAATATAGGATTTTATAATATTCCAGGCAATTTTGACATAGCCATTAAGGGCAATACACTTTATGCAGACAATGTCATTGATCTCATTTCTTTAGATATTTCAAATATTCGTGAGCCACGGCTACTTCATAGAGAACTAGATTACAATAAAAAATACTCCCATCAGTTGCCTACTAGAATATTTGCTTATAATACAAAAAGTCAGCAAACAATCGTCGTCAATTGTGAGGACGAAAATTTTAGGAACGACTTTTTTATAAGGGATGGCGTGTTTTTTGCAGCTGAAAATAATCGCGCAAATGTTTTTGCCAACAATACAACATCCAACAGTAATGGAACTGGTGGATCTTTTGCAAGGTTTACAATTGTAGGTAATCACCTCATGACAGTAGATCACAGTACATTGCGCACCTACGATATTTCCAATCCTAATAAAATTCAATCCACTCATGATGTCAATTTGGGATGGGGAATAGAAACCATTTTTCCTTATAAAGATAAATTATTTATTGGTTCCAACTCAGGTATGTTTATTTTTGACAATAGTATTCCTGGCAAACCAAAACACATGTCCACTTTTGAACACGCCCGTGCATGCGACCCTGTAGTTGTGAATGAAAATACAGCCTATGTTACCTTAAGAAATGGAAATTTATGTCAAGGTTTTATCAACCAAATGGATGTGATAGATATATCAAATCTGCACAGTCCTAAGCTTATCAAAACTTATCCAATGATCCATCCTCACGGCCTTTCTTATAGCGACAACAGGGTGTTTCTTTCAGAAGGAGTGCATGGTTTTAAGGTTTTAGATGTTACCAAAAGTAATCAAATCAAAACTCTTCATCATATCAAAGGTATCCATAGTTATGACATGATTTCTTTGTCAAAGGACTTGCTTTTTATGGTAGGGGACGGTGGTTTTTATATCTATAATGTAGAAAACAAAGAAACGCCAAAACTCATAAGTCAAATAAAAGTAGAACCATGAAAAGAGTACTTACAATATTGATGTTTTTGATAAATTGTCAATGGGTTTATTCACAAGTAGAAAGTGGAGAGTATAATGATCTACTATATTTGAAAGAAGGCAGTATTCTCAAAATTAAACTGTTAGACTACAATCTTGATAGTGTAGAAATAGAAATGGTGACAGGAAAACAATTGAAGTTACCCATGAAAAGGATTAAGAAGGTTGTAATGCAACACGAAACAACAAAACATAATATTTCTAAACCTTACAGTTTGAGAGAAAACAAAATGTATTTT
>CAZBCV010000176.1:0-6846 GCA_964490495.1 uncultured Aureispira sp.
TACATTCAATATTGTAAAAGATCTGTTGAAATATATATCTGTCGGACTTGTTGGGGGATCAATAAATTCTAAAATTTCTTCCACTCTTACTTCAGCCCAGTCACTTCTTCCTATCACTATATTCCCTTGCAATCTCCACATCGTATTTTCATTTTTGCGATAACCCAAGGCCATTTCTATATTGCGACCTATTTTGGTAAATCCTGCTTTTGGATTGTTTTGGTCAAATGATCTCATGTTTTTGTTCATAGGTATAGACCTTCCACCCAATATTTCAAGACTAAACTTTTTATAGTCGGAGCTTTGCCCTTGGATGTTGATGGTTAAATATACAAAAAGTAATAAAAGAAGACATCTCATAATTTGATATTTTTATGGCAGCAAAGATAAACTATATTAGCATTTTTCCTGCGTATTTTAAAAATATAAAATTCAAAATTGATACTGAACGCCTAAATAAAAATTCCTTGGCAATCCTGGATAATAGTATCTTGGCTCTTGGCCTGCCCTCGCAAGGGCATTGATCAATAGCATGGAGGCATACTTCGTATCAGTGACATTGTTGACGCCTAAGTAGAGTCTAAGGGATTGTTGACCCAAAGTGATTTTAGGGACAGACAACCTAAAATTGCCCAAAAAGAAACCAGGGTAATCCACCTTATTATCATCTGTAATAAATTGGTGACCGATGTACTGTAGATGGGTCAATAGCTCAAAATGCCGCACTGGCTTCCAATTCAGCACTAATTGGGTGCTGCTTTGAGGTATGCCCGGTAAGTGATTGTCATCATAAATCTGACCGTTGTCCTCAAAGTCCACAAAACGGTTGGCCGAAAAAGTAAAACCCAGATTCGCATCTAAACTACCTGGAAAGTTCAATTTGTTCAACAATCTGCTTTTAAGCTGTAGTTCCATACCATAATGTCGGCTGCGACCTGCATTGATTCCTGTAAATATATCTTCAGTAATTCTTTGGGTCACCAATAAGTCTTGCAGGTCTATGTGATAAAAACTCAAATCAACAGACAGCCTATTTTCAGCCAAAATATATCGACTTCCCAGCTCTAATTGATAGCCTTGTTCAGGAAGTATATTGGGGTTGACGTCGCCATCAGGCAATAAAGTTTCTTCTGGACTCGGCATAGAAAAACCATGTCCTGCGGAGGCATAAATGGCAAAATGTGGTCTTGGTGCATAATTAACTCCCAACCTTGGAGACAGAACATTTGGAAATCTTCGTCTTTTAGGAAGATCAAGGGCGGATGGAAATAAGTTGTCGAGCCGATATTGGATATGATTGGAAGCCAGCGCCAGTGAAATGTTTAATTTTTCAATAGGTTTGTAATACGTTATACCAAACACATTCAATTGATGTCTCAATTCCTTGTTTTCATTGAACAAAACGTGTGTGCCCCTTCTGTAAAGTCCCCATTTATATTGTTCTACCAGTCCTTCAAAACCCGCTATTATTTCTAGTTTTTGTGAAGTATAGTGAAATCGATTTCTCACTCCTGTACTTAAAGCCAAATCATTTAGATTGTTGAATGGTCTGGCCTCATAGTTGTCCAGCCATCGCCCAAAAACAGACAAGGTATTGCTCATGGTCGCGGAGAAATTCCTGCTCAAACTCAGACCGAGTACGCCTCTATTGTATCTCTTATGCCCACGGATATTGGCCCATCCTGCGTCTGCGGCTGATGGTTGCGTCCTATAAAGTGTCTCACCCACCGAACTCGGTATTCTACCAAAAACATCCGCACCCAATAAAGTGGCTTTTAGGACATACTTATCGCCTGTCCATTGTGCGACAGTGAGCCATGAGCTTCTTCGATGATAATTATTGTCGCGGTATCCCTGCGAATGGAGATGATTGAGACTGCTCCACAGGCTGAAACGTTTCTTTTTATAGCTCATGTAGGCGAGGCTTCTAAGTGTTCCAAAACTTCCATATTGAACTATCGCTCCTGAAGTACTGCGGGCATTGTTGGGTGTGAACATAGCCAAAGTCCCTCCTAATCCCGATCCATATAGCGCTGAAGACGGCCCTTTGATGATTTCAATTCTATCTAAACTCTGCATATCAAATTCCTCTGGATTAGAGAGACCTTCTGATCCCGTGATGGGTATATCGTTCAAATAGGTGCGAATCCGATTAGTATTAAAAGGCGTTCTACTTCCCATTCCTCTGATTACGAGTCTGTTAGTACCATAAGTTCCCGATTGCATATGTACACCTGGAAGGGTGTTGATGGTCGTCGCAAATTGGGTATTGTCATTGATATCCAAAGCTGCACCAGACAATGTGGAAATGCTTCCAGGGATCGCCATGGATAGGCTGCGCGTTTGATATATTCCTATGACTACAGTATCAATGGGGAATAGAGTGTCGATCGTAAAACTGTTGGATATGGTTTTTTGACTACTCCCTTCCCACATAAGCAGGCTCAAGAACAATATAAGTATTGATCTGTAAAAATATAACCTACTTGAAATATGACTCAACCTTTTTAGTTATTTTATTATAAAGGATACGTTAAAATCATAAAGGTTTGAGGCGCAATATTCTGCCAGGACCTTCCACCGCAACATATAGATATCCCTCAGGACTTTGTACTACATTGCGAACTCGACCTATATCTTTAAGCAATTTTTCGGTATGTACTACTTTTTGATTTTTTATAACTACTCTTTCTAGATATTGGAAGCTGAGAGAACCCAAAAATAAATTGTTTTTCCAACTTGGATATTTATCGCCTGTTACAAAAGTCATTCCGCAAGGCGCAATAGAGGGTATCCAATAGTGAACGGGTTGCTCCATCCCTTCTTTTTCTTTCAGTTCTGTCAAAATACTCCCATCATAGTTGATGCCATAAGAAATCACAGGCCAACCATAATTGAGTCCGGGTTTCACTAGATTGAGCTCGTCACCACCTTTGGGTCCGTGCTCAGAGTTCCACAGTTCGCCAGTTTCAGGATGTAGGCTTGTGCCTTGTGGATTTCGGTGTCCGTAACTGTAGATAGTGGCTTTGGCTCCAGGAGTATTGACAAATGGATTATCTTCTGGAATGCTTCCATCGTCCCGTATTTTATGGATTTTGCCATTGTGATTGTCTAATTTTTGTGGAAAATCAAAATGTTGACCCCTATCCCCCACACCAAAATACAAATTATTTTCCTTATCAAAAGCCAGTTTGCAACCGAAATGGTGGCCTCGTTTAGTCATAGGTTCTGCCTGAAAAATGTTTTCTTGGTCTTTCAAAGTTTGGCCTTCCAATCGGGCTCTCATGATGGCAGTATTGCCCACCTTTTCGCCGCCTTCTTTCCTAACAGCAGAGTAAGAAAAATATATCCAACCATTTTTTTCATATTCTGGATGCAAAGCTATATCTAACAATCCTCCTTGATTGATGGCAAATACCTCTGGAACACCTTGGATAGGGGGCGAAAGTTTACCGTTTGAGAATAAGTGAAGTGTTCCAGACCGCTCTGTAATCAATATATCACCATTCGGCAAAAATGCCATTCCCCATGGGATATCCAGACCTGTCACTACTGTTTCAACTTCAAATTTTTGGGGTATTGTATCTGACCCTAATTCAAGACCAGAACCGTAGGCAGTAGCTACAAATTTTGCTAACGCCAAAATCTCGTCGTCCGAAAATGCTTTTTCAAATGCTGGCATCCCTATATCTTCTAAACCATATTTGATATTGTGGACAAATTTGTCAATTGATACAAAGTCTTTGGCTTCTTTTCTTTCAAATTTTTCAAGATTTTTTCCGTGGCAACCTGCACAATATTCTTCATAATTTTTGGCCACGGAACTGACTAAAGTATGCTTAGCTGATGAACCTTCCAAACAGGATAGCCAATGGCTTGAATTGGAAAGAACAAAAAATGAGAAAAAAAAGGAGGAAACAAAAAGGGTTTTCATATAAATTGTATTTTGTGAATTAAAATGAGTAACCGTTTCAATGAAAAGATTGTTTTTGATCAAAGGCAGAACTTGATTATTTTTAAAACCTTAATTATGCATTAGAACTTCTTCATATGGACTATTAGTTCATCCTTTCTGCCTAATACGGTAGTCAGGTATGTAAAATAAGTAACTTCCTTACTGAAGTATTTCAACACTCTGATAAAGGAGAAAAACTGATTGCAACGTCTTATTTTGATGTAGTTTTAGCAAATAATACCTGCCTCGCTTTGCCTCAGAACAGGTAGAGATTTTCTGCTGCATAAATCCGATTCAAATTAAACTTAATCATTTTCTAGAGTGAGTTCTTGCACTTTTAACACTGTTTTCCAATTTCTGGTGGTGGCATTGACTCCTAATTTATTTTCAATAAAATTGTTGGTGAGTTTGGATGTGTGATATTTCTCTTGGCAATATATGAACACTTCCTTGCCTTCTATTTTATATTTATCTGGCTCAAAATTGTATATTTCTATCATTTTCAAATTTTTTTCTTGGGGTTCTATATCCAAGAATGTCAAGTGTAATTGCTCAATATTGGTATTTTTATCATAAAAGGGGTTTTTCTTTATTATTGTTGCTATTTCTTTGGGTGAACGTACAATAACGGGCACCTCAAAACCAAATTTTGAATTTATGGCATTCTTAATTATATTTTCTAGCTCAGAATTTTCAATTTTAATTTTCGAATCAAATATCACATTTCCACTCTGAATATAGGTCTTTACATTTGAGAAGCAAATTTTATTATCTCTTCCTGGTTGTGAATGGATTTTCCTGCAAAATTAGTCTCCATACTGACTACCCGAGCGAATATTTCTAAATCCCTAAGATAATCTTTTATTAGAATAATTTCCTCATCCGAAGGAACAAAAAATATTGTGGGGTGAGGACCAAAAGAGCCTTCATTAGAAACTACCAAATCATAGCCCAATTCGTGAGCCATATCACATTTTTTCCTTACAGCTTCTAGGGGGCTGTTCACACGCTCTATTTCACCTGAGAATGTCCCTAGAGCATCGGTATCTAAGCCATCCACTAAGACACAATCCAACTCTAATTCATTTTTGAAAAGAGGGGATATGACACTTTCTTTGTGGTGTTGGGTAGCAATGGCGACTTTGCGATTAGAAAAAAATTCTAAGACGGTCCTACTCATTGTTTGTTTATAAATATTTTCTTAAGGCAGTTCAAGATATTATATACTCTAACTCAACTTTTGAATGGTGTATGTCAATTCTCTATAAACTGCCAAAGCCATTAATATAGCCAAACATTTAAAAATTTCACAGTAAAGAAGGTTATCACAGTTGATGGAAACAATGATAAAAACCAACATGAAAACCAAAAAAGCCATCAATTTAATTTCTTTGCTATTCATTCTAAAATTTTATTTTTTGTTATTAACTACTTTTGGCCTTGACCCAATGAAAAGGCTGGACGACCATCAAAATAATAAAGGTTTTCGGTTTTTATAGTGTCGATACCCGCCTCAACGGCATTACTTAAAAGTTCGACGATAGAACTATGATCAAAGGGTTCACCATCATTTTTCATAAATCGACAGCGCCAATGATCAGTGCAGAAAGTTTCTTCGAAGCCAGAGGGCCACACAACAATACCACGGTTGGTAATCATTGTCAAATGTGCATTATCAACTGTAATTTTTTGAATAATTTCTGCAAGTTTATTAGCTTCATGACCACTCCAATGCACAAACACATCACAGCCCACAAGCTCTTTGATGGCTTGCGGTTTTCTTATATATTTGGGTAAATAAATGGGGAGTGAAGAAGAAAAGTCTGACAATGGAAGATGTTGAGGTTGTTGACCTAAATTGCCAATAACCGCATCGGTAAACTCATCAGTAGAAACACAACGAGTCGATACTTCTTTTTTATAAATATCAGATGTGTGCACACCATCTTCTATAGTTTTCAACCACGCATTATTTATTTGGCTTGCTACATCAGATTGACCCATATGGTTGAGCATCATGACCGCTGCTTGAATGAGGCCCGATGGATTAGCTACTTTTTTGCCAGCTATGTCAGGTGCAGAACCATGAATAGCTTCAAACATGGCACATTCTTGACCAATATTTGCCGAACCCGCCAAACCCACAGACCCTGTAATTTGTGCAGCCACATCGCTCAGTATGTCGCCATAAAGATTAGGCATGACTATGACATCAAATACCTCTGGCGTTTGGGCAAGTTTTGCCGCCCCAATATCTACTATCCAATGTTCTGTCGCGATTGTAGGATGTTCTTGAGCAATCTCATCAAATACTTTATGAAACAAACCATCAGTCTGTTTCATGATATTGTCTTTAGTGAAGCAAGTTACTTTCTTACGCCCATTGCTTTTGGCATACTCAAATGCATACCTAACTATTTTTTCACAACCTGGTCTGCTAATCAGTTTTAAGCATTGGACGACTTCATTGGTTTGTTGATGCTCGATACCTGCATACAAATCTTCTTCGTTCTCTCTGATGATGACCACATCCATTTGAGGGTGCTTCGTGCTTATGTAAGGATAGAAACTTCTACAAGGTCTAACATTGGAAAACAAACCTAAAGATTTTCGCATGGTCACATTGAGGCTTTTATATCCTCCACCTTGAGGTGTGGTGATAGGTGCTTTCAAAAACACTTTATTATTTCTGATTTTACTCCACGAATCGTTTGAAATTCCAGATGTATTGCCGGTAAGATAAATTTTTTCACCCACTTCGATTTCGTCAATTTCTATTCGAGCCTTTGCAGCTTTGAGTATTTTTATAGTTGCGTCCATTATTTCAGGGCCGATTCCATCACCTTTCGCTACTGTTATTCTTGTCATTTTTTGGTTATTTTATCAATTTT
>CAZBCV010000177.1:0-6829 GCA_964490495.1 uncultured Aureispira sp.
ATTCTGGTTTACACCCTGTGACTGGAAATGGGGGTTACACAGGAGCTCCAGGCGACAGTGGGTGCAATCAATGCCATGGTGGTGGTGGAAGTCTTAACGGAGACATTAGTATTTCAGGATTGCCCGGTACGATAGAAACTAACCAAACATACAGTTTAGAAATCACCATCAACAACCCTAACGGAAATGCTGTAAGGTCAGGTTTTCAATTGGTGGCGCTAAATGGTAGCAATGGTAATGCTGGAAGCATGTCAAATCTATCTCCTAATACCCAACTCAGGACGGCAGGAGGTAAGTCCTATTTTGGCCACTCACCAGCTCAAAATTTTCCAGCATCCAACACTCTTACTTTTAACGTAGATTGGACCGCTCCTTCTACACCGGGTTCGATTGCAGAAATAAAATTTTACGCAGCTTCTGTGATTGCAAATGGTAATGGTGCTACCACTGGCGATTTAGTTGTATTTACATCAGAAATAGTCCCCATAGTTTCGTCTAATCCACCTTTAGAAATTGAGATAATAACTGCTAGCGACCCATCTTGTTATGAAGGCGTGGATGGTTCTGCATTAGCGGAAGCTACAGGAGGTTCAGGAGGTTACACTTATTTGTGGTCTAATGGCCTATCTGGTCCTACCAATAATAACTTAAGTGCTGGCACTAGTTTTGTTACCGTCACAGATAGTCAAGGCAATACAGCATCAACTTCCGTATCATTAAATGATCCTCCAGAGCTCTTACTATCGGTTTCTGGCTCTACCACATGTGACGGAGCTTCAAACGGTATTGCTACGGCATTTGTTTCTGGTGGAATTGGAGGCTATTTTTTTAATTGGAGCAATGGAGGCACAAGTAGTACTATATCTGATTTAAGTCCAGGTACTTATTCCGTTACTGTCACAGATTCCAATAATTGTGAGATAATCGGTGAGGGAATTGTGGATATATCACCCACACCTGGTGTTGATTTTGAAATAAACAATCCAAGATGTCACAATGAAAATAATGGTTCATTATATGTTGTAGTCTCTCAAGCAAATTTTCCCATTACTTATTTATGGTCAAATGGTTCAACTTCCGATTATATAAATAATTTATCTGCTGGAACATACACAATCATAATAACTGATGCAGCCAATTGTCAATTTATACATGAGGTCACATTAATAAATCCTCAGCCACTGACCACTCATATTGATATCACAGACGCAACATGCTTTGATTTCGCAGATGGACAAGTATCTATCCAAATTTCTGGAGGTAGCCCACCCTACTTAACCTCATTCTCCAATGGTGCACAAAGTACTTCCAATCCGGCTATTCTCAACCAAATGGTAGTAGGAACTTACTCTGCTACAATAATTGACTTGTATGATTGTGAAAATGTAGTCAATTTTGAAATATCTTCTCCAAGTCCAATAAATGCCAATGATTCATTAGTGTCCATTAGTTGTTGGGGACTCAGTGATGGATATATAGGTTTGAATCCAGAGAATATACTTGGGCAAGTCTCATATCAATGGTCCAATGGCGACACTTTAAGTTTTATTGATTCCCTCGCCGCTGGTATTTATATGGTGACCATTACGGATGATTTTAATAATTGTGAAGCCATCTTCGAATACAACATCACAGAACCCGGTGAATTAAAACTATCACTTGACACTTTCGCCCACCCTTCATGTTTTGAAAGTTTTGATGGTTTTATTCTCACACAACTTGCTGGTGGTACGCCCCCATTTATCTATAATTGGAATAATGGAGACACTATCCCAAACACTTACAACTTAGTTGCTGGGCAATACTCTCTGACAGTCCTAGACGCCAATAATTGTCAAGACACACTCAACCACACATTAATTGAACCCGATGAAATGACTGTACAAGTACTGGAGAATTTGGCTGCTTCGTGTGAGGGTGCGCGCAATGGCCGCTTATCTATACAAGCCCATTCCGTTAATAATCCTGTCTCTTACTTGTGGCAAAATAACTCTACAGATAGTACACTCGTACAATTGAACCCTGGTGTCTATTATGTAACTCTCACAGACGTCAGTTTATGTACAAAAATTGATTCTTTTGAAGTTTTAACACTACCACAGCTTGAAATTGAACTTGAAGATAAAATAGATAACTTATGTTTTGGTGACACTTTGGGGAGTATTGCCTTACGTGATACAGGAAATTTGACATTTTTATGGTCAAATGGAGCCACAGGTAAGATCCTTCAAAACCTTCGCGCTGACACATATTCGGTCATAGGAACTGATACTTTAGGCTGCGAAAGCTTACTTTTGTCCATAATTATCACGGAGCCGCTCCCCATCGAAGTAGTATTAATCGATTCAAAAAACGTACTTTGCACGCCCGATTCCACAGGTTTTTTAGTTATTTCTCCTTCAGGAGGCACCGGAGTTCTCAATCCTATTTGGTTCAATGGTTCTTCAGACACTTCAATTTATCAGCTGCCTATAGGAGACTATGAATTGAATATCTCCGACGAAAACATGTGTCACGTCACGTATAATTTTCCAGTCATACTCGCCGATAGCATTAAAATTGATACTATCATCACCCAAGATATTTCTTGCAATGGACAAAGTGATGGTTCAATTATCATTAATTATTCTGGTGGGTATGGAAATCTTAATCTGATGTGGGCAGATACAACACTACAAAATGATACATTATTCAATTTAGCTTCGTCCATTTATCCATTCATGATTTTTGATGAGGCACTCTGTTTCAAAGTCGATACCACACTCTTATCAGAACCTGAAATACTCAGTTCAAATGTCAATATAACCCATGAAACCAACCATGGGCAAAACAATGGAATCCTTGAAGTAATACCAATTGGTGGAACGCCACCCTATACCATTATATGGTCCGACCTGAACACAGATTTTTACAGAGAAAATTTACAACCTGGACTGTATGAATATGTTGTGATTGATACGAATCAATGTGTATATGAAAGCTTTGCCATTGTTAATGGTGGAAGATGTGCTCTTAGAGTTACTTATAACACAAAAGATGCCACATGTTTTGATTCTAGTGATGGAGCCATCCTATTGGATATCACTGGAAATGTAGGCCAAACTGACTTAATGGTCTTTCAAAACAATAGACCATACACAGGCAATATTGATTCTTTAAGTCGGGGTATTTATACCATAATTCTAGAGGACTCCATTGGTTGTGTGTCCTTTCAAACTAATATTATCATCAATAGTCTAAGCGAAGAGATCGTTATTGACTCTATTCAAAAAGAACCCCCAACTCATACCAATGCCAAAGATGGTTTCATAATTGTGAGTGTATTAGGTGGCGCAGGATCTCTCAGTTTTCAATGGTACCAGGATAGTATTCTTGTGGGAGAAGATTCTGACTTATCTGGTATTGGCTCAGGAACATATACCTTGATCATTACAGATGAATTGGGCTGTAGCCTAACTATTTCTGACATTGTCCTTGAAGGGCCATCAAGTATTCAAGAATTTGCACTTTCTAATATCAACATCCACCCTAATCCTGCCACACATCATATTACTATATCAACATCTGAAGAAATGGAAATAACTCTTGTCGATATTCTAAATATGAACGGGCAAAAATTAGCTTCATTCCCTTATTCTAGCTCCAAAAATTCATTGGATCTATCAAAAATAGGAATACAAAAGGCAGGTGTATATTTTTTGAAATTTTCATTAAAAAACCAGAAAACAATTGTTCGTCGCTTAGTTGTTCTTCCTTAAAAAAGGTTCTGATACGGATGCCTTCAAAAGTTTTTGTAAGCAATGTATTTGACTAAAATTAATCTTCAATTTTTCCATCCTGTAAAACTAAATAATGGTTTATAGAGATAAAATTGAACAATTTCACTTTAAATATTGTATGTATCGTATAACATTAGTTAATGTAAATAAAATCATCAAATGCAAAATGTAGATTTAGAAGTATTGCACCAAAGAGTGAATGAAGCGCTTGAAGAAATTAGACCTCATTTAGCAGTAGATGGTGGCAACATTGAATTAGTGGAAGTTACTGAAGATCTCGTAGCTAAAGTAAAATGGATAGGCAATTGTGAACATTGTACGATGTCATCTATGACCATGAAAGCTGGTGTGGAACAAGCCATCAGAAATAGAGTCCCAGAAATAAAGTCGATCGAAGCCATTAATGGAATATTAGTTGCATGAAAAGAGAAGAATTAGTAAGTCAAATATTTCAAAAAAAATCTTATCTTTGTGTAGGACTTGACACAGATGTTACAAAAATCCCACCACATCTTTTGGATTATGATGATCCAGTTTATGAATTCAATAAGCGAATAATTGATGCCACAAAAGATTATTGTGTGGCCTATAAGCCCAATATAGCTTTTTATGAAAGCTTAGGACCCAAAGGATGGTTGTCATTAGAAAAAACAATGGACTACATTCCAAAAAATATTTTCACAATTGCCGATGCCAAAAGAGGAGATATAGGCAATACCAGTAAAATGTATGCAAAAACTTTTTTCGAATATTATAACTTCGATGCTGTCACGGTAGCTCCCTACATGGGTGAAGATTCAATTACACCGTTTTTAGAATACGAAAACAAATGGGTCATCCTCCTTGGCCTCACCAGCAATGTAGGCAGTAATGATTTTCAAAGAATCCCTGATAATACAGGTGTTAGGCTTTATGAAAAAGTTATAACAAAATCTCAAGAATGGGGTAACCCCAATAATCTTATGTATGTGATTGGTGCCACGCATCCCAATGACTTTAAGCAGGTGAGAGAATTGGCAGAAGATTATTTTTTATTGGTTCCTGGAGTGGGTACACAAGGAGGTGATTTAAAGTCTATTGTAGAAAATGGTCAAAACCATGAAATAGGGCTTCTGATAAATTCGAGCAGAGCCATCATCTATGCTGACAACGGCCCAGACTTTGAATTAAAAGTCACCCAAAACGCCCAAGTCATACAAAAGGAAATGGCCCTAAGCATAAATTAAACATAACAATTTTACATTTCGATATATAAAAAAAGCCGAACTCTACATTACATAGAATTCGGCTTTATTAGTTTAAAACATTAAAGAGGGTGAATATTATTTCTCAGTCACTCTCATTGCTATTCTTCTATTTTGTTGACGACCTTCTTCAGTATCATTTGAAGCTACTGGATGAGCGTCTCCATATCCTTCCGCTGTTAATCTTTCTTTTGCTACACCTAATTTCACTAATTCATTCATTACGTTGTAAGCTCTATCAGAACTTAATTTCAAATTAGATTTTGCATCTCCTACATTATCAGTGTAACCACCAACTTTAGCTTTTACAGCAGGGAAAGCTTTAAGAATCTCAGCTATGTTTGTTAATTGTTCTTGGCTTCCAGCTTGAAGCGTTGCTTTTCCTGTGTCAAACAATAATCTATCGAAATTAAACCACAAATCTTTAGCAACTTGTGCATTTTTGTCTTCTACGAAAGTAATCAATTGACTTTCTATACCTGTTTCTGATGCGTTAAGAAGCTCAAATCCTGTAGATAAGGTTCTTTTAAAGAAACCAGTAACTGTTTCCGCAGCATTTACTGTTGCATCTACAGCTGTATTAGCAGCGTCTGAAACGACGTCAGTAGCAGATTGTGTAGCCTCAACTACTTTATTGCCACATCCTTTACCAGCTAACCAATAAATCAAACCACCCGCCAACAATAAAGGAAGTAACCACTTCATCCATCCATTTCCTCCACCCATATTGCTTGAAGGCATTTCAACTTTAGGTGCGCTGAAATCACCAAAGTTCAAAATTGAACCTAAGCCTGCAGGCATTGCCGCATTTACAAATGATTTTTGACCAGACAATAAACTAGTTAATGCTGACAATCCTTTACCTTGTACTTGTTTTCCTATCACACCCATCAAAAGCGGTGCAGCCATTTTCAATAATGTGGAGCTAGATTCGCTTTTCATTCCGCTGATACCTGCGATTGTGTCAATTAATCCTTTAGATTTGCCGCCCAAAAGCATATCCACTATTCCACCACCAGAATTAAGAAGACCATTGACGTTTGAAGAACCACCGCCAAATAAACCAGCGATATTACTCAATGAACCCAAGTCTAATTTACCTAATAAATCCATAATACCTTGAGCACCAGTATTACTTGATGATTTCTGAATCATTGACCCTAATAATGCAGGCATCATACCTCCTAAGGCTTTGCTTACAGCATTTTCTGATTCTCCTAAGTAATTACTAGCTTCTTTTGCTAAATGACCACTTACTTGATCCTTTACTAAGTCTAAAATGTTTAGTGACATAATTTCGTCGTGTTTAGATTGTTAAAAAAAAATTAATATTTCTTGTTATAAATACATCTATTAGACACAACAAGTTCATTAAGTCACATTATATATATATGAATTTTTGTTAATCATTTGTAAAAGCTGTAAAGTATTTCTTTATTGAAAAATTCTAACTAAAAAAATACAAAAAAATGCCCTTTTACTCATTTTACAATTATTTGGTAGTGGTGAAATCTTACTTACCATATAAATAAAAAAATTGCGTAAACTTGCAAAAAATATAATTTTATGTTAAATGAAAATTTTCTATCCCAAAACTGTACCTTTTAATCTACTTTTGCGTTAATAAAAGAAAAATTTTAAAATGCGTCTTCTAAACTTATTCATCATCATTTTTTGTGTCAATATCACATTTGCTCAAACCAGTAAAACTCCCACTTCCTTCAAAATGGAAACACCAGAATCTGAAACTTACAAGGCAGAAAATCCGGGTTGGTTGGTAGATGTGGACGAAGCTTATGCCTTATC
>CAZBCV010000178.1:0-6585 GCA_964490495.1 uncultured Aureispira sp.
ATGCCTAATTTGACGGGGAGTTCCTCAAGTGTTCAGATTCAAAGGGGTGTAGGAACTTCTACGAATGGCGCGGGGGCGTTTGGTGGCACAGTCAGTATAAATACCCATGATTTAAGACCCAAACCCTTCCTTGAAATGGACGGTAGTGCGGGTAGTTTCGGGACACGTAAATATTCAATTGGATTGGGCAGTGGACTTATCAATCAAAAGTACTTTGTGGAGGGCAGGTATAGCGATATTCAGTCCAATGGCTACATAGATAGGGCGTCTTCTGATTTGCGCTCTATATATTTTTCGGCGGGTAGAGTCACCGCCAAATCTTCCTTAAGATTTAATTATCTCGATGGTAAAGAAATCACTTACCAATCATGGAATGGCGCACCAGAAGCTTTAGTAAAAGGCGACAGTGAAGGATTGCGAAGACATTTTGAAATCAATCAGAGTTCACTTTACAGAAATAATGAGGATTCACTCAATCTTTTTAATTCTGGTAGAACATATAACTATTATACGTATCCGACACAAGTGGACAACTATAATCAAACACATTATCAACTTATTTATGCCTATAGTCCCAATCAGAATTGGCGCATGAAGTCCACAATGTATTATACAAAAGGGAAAGGATATTTTGAGCAGTATAGGTATCAAGACAAATTAAGTAACTATGGTATTCCAAATGTTGACATAGAAAATGAAAGCATAGGACGTTCGACTTTCGTAAGAAGGCGATGGCTAGATAATGACCTTTTTGGAGCTATGTTGGAGGGTGAATATACAGGCATGAAGCATTGGATATTTAATTCAGGTATTAACTTAAATAATTACATTGGTGACCATTTTGGAGATATTGTTAGCTCTACAATTGAAATCCCCAATTTTCCCAATTTTAAAAGATATTATGACAATGTTGGCAAAAAATCTGATTACATGGGATATGCAAGAGGAGTTTATAGAAAGGAAAAGTTTTCAGCTTTTGCAGATGTCCAATTAAGATATGTTGACTACACAGCCAGCGGAATCAACAATACGCGAGATACTCTAGACATTATGGCTTCGCACCTTTTTTTCAATCCCAAATTAGGGCTAACTTACAATATAGCAAAAAATCAACAAACCTATATTTCGTATGCCGTGGCGCATAAAGAACCGACACGTAGAGATTTTACTGACAATACTTTTGTGGAACTTCCTCGCCCCGAAAGATTACAAAATGTAGAGTTAGGTTATAGGCTAAATACAAAATCTATTCAATATGAGTCCAATATTTACTATATGAAATATCACGACCAATTGGTGCTCACTGGCGAACTCAATGATGTGGGCGCACCTATTCGGGTTAATGTAGAAAATAGTTTCAGATTAGGTTGGGAAAATAGTTTGACCTACTCACTTACGGAGAAATGGATTTTACATACCAATGCCGCATTGAGCCGTAACAAAATTAATCAGTTTGATGAAGTGATAGCCGACTATACCAATGGTTTTGATAGAGTAGTGATACCACATCAAAATACGAATATCTCTTTTTCTCCAGATGTGGTTGCTGCATTTCAAGTGATGTACCGACCCAATAATAATTTGGAGTTAGAATGGTCTTCAAAGTATGTGGGCAGTCAATTTATGGACAACACTTCCAATATTGGGAGATCTTTGGATGCTTATCATTTTCATAATTTGAGACTCGCCTATGCGCTTCCTCAACCCTGGTTAAGAGAGGCAAAATTGACATTACTTATTAATAATATTACAAACAATTTGTATTCTTCTAATGGTTATACTTATTCATATATTTTTGAAGAATTGATCACCGAAAATTTCCTATATCCACAAGCCGGAATAAATTTTTTGGTAGGATTGAATATAAAGTTTTGAAAATAGTCTTAAAAAGTAACTGTTTAGGTAAATGAAGGTACCACCAACTAATGTCTATTTTTATTTTTACATCAGCTTTTTTGCCAATAGCTCCACTATTTACTCAAAAAAGAGCTTCGTCTAAATAAAAATATCCCCATTTTTATAGTTTGAATGCCTATACCTAAATAATTACCATAAAAATGTGAATTGAAAAGCAAAATTTTCTGTACTTTTGCACAAAAATAGACAATAAATATGAATTTTGATATCATTGTATTAGGAAGTGGTCCCGGAGGTTATGTAGCGGCCATTAGAGCCTCACAGTTAGGAAAAAAAGTGGCCATCATAGAAAAAGAAAGTTTAGGTGGAGTATGTCTTAATTGGGGGTGTATTCCCACAAAAGCTTTACTTAAAAGCGCTCAGGTATTCAATTATATATCTCATGCAGCAGATTATGGCATAGAAGTAGCTGATCCCAAAGCTGATTTTAAGGGTATGATTAAAAGAAGTAGAGGCGTGGCAGATGGTATGTCAAAAGGCGTCAACTTCTTGATGAAAAAGAACAAAATCACCGTCATTGAAGGTTATGGGAGATTAGCACGTGGTAAAAAAGTGGTAGTAACAGCAGCTGATGGTAAAAAAGCTGAATACTCTGCTGAACATATCATAGTGGCAACGGGAGGAAGAGCCAAAGAACTACCTAATCTTAAAATGGATGGAACAAAAATTATTGGTTATCGTGAGGCAATGACACTTCCCACCCAACCTAAAAAAATGGTAGTAGTAGGTGCGGGAGCTATTGGTATAGAATTTGCTTATTTTTATCATTCCATAGGTACAGAAGTGACAGTAGTTGAATTTATGGAACAAGGACTTCTTCCACGAGAAGATACGGATATATCAAAAGAATTGACAAAAATATACAAGAAAGCAGGCATGAACATCCTTGCTAATGCAGCTGTAGAAAATGTAGATACTTCAGGTACAAATTGTAAGGTAACTATCAAAAGTCGCAAGGACGAAACTGTTCAAACCATAGAATGTGATGTAGTATTATCCGCAGCGGGTGTCACGCCCAACACAGAAGATATAGGATTGGAAGTATTAGGCATAGAAACCGATAGGGGTCTTATAAAAGTTGATGAATATTATCGCACCAATGTATCTGGAATTTATGCCATAGGAGACGTAATTCCTACGCAAGCATTGGCTCATGTGGCCAGCGCAGAAGGAATAGTTTGTGTAGAAAAAATAGCGGGTCACCATCCTGAACCTATTGATTACGGCAATATTCCTTCATGTACGTATTGTTGGCCAGAGGTAGCCAGTGTAGGCATGACAGAAGCCCAAGCCAAAGAAGCAGGCTATGAACTAAAAATAGGTAAATTTCCGTTTTCAGCATCAGGAAAGGCAAGTGCCTCAGGGGCAAAAGATGGTTTTGTAAAAATGATTTTCGATGCCAAATATGGTGAGCTTTTAGGAGGTCATATGATAGGTGCTAACGTTACGGAAATGGTGGCGGAACTAGTATTGGCCAAAAAGCTAGAAAGTACCGGTCATGAAATTCTTAAAGCCATACACCCACACCCTACAATGAGTGAAGCCGTTATGGAGGCTACGGCTGCAGCCTATGATGAAGTCATACATTTGTAATTTTTAATTAAATTTATAATGCGAAAAATCGCATTAATTTCAGATAATCATTCTTATGGGTGTCAAGACGTAATGAATCACGTCTTGGACACCGATGAGATTTGGCATGCAGGTGATATAGGAAGTCTCGAATCCGTAGCTCCTATGAGAGACACCAAACCCTTCAAAGCTGTCTATGGTAACATAGATGATGCAGCAGTGAGGCAGGAATTTCCACTCAATCAATTATTTATAGTAGAGGGTATAAAAGTTTTTATGACGCATATTGGGGGTTATCCAGGAAAATACAGTACTAGAGTATTTGATATAATAAGAAGTGAGAAGCCCAATCTTTATATATGTGGACATTCTCATATATGTAAAGTAATGCCTGACAGAAAAATGGAGTTGCTTCATATGAACCCTGGAGCTTATGGGCATCATGGTTTCCATGCAGTGCGTACGATACTCAAATTTGATATGGATAACGGAGAAATAAAGAATCTCTGTGCTGTGGAATTGGGGATGAGAGGAAGGATTTGATTATAAGTGAAAAAAGAAAATTTCAATTTTAATATATTGAAAGATAAGATGTATTATAGATACTTGTCTTCTTTAGCTATTTGAACTTTATATTTCATCTATTGTTTCTTATGAGATATTTTTGATGGAGACTGTGAATCTTTTATGAAATTTATATTGTCTTTGTCGCTTTTGTTTATAATTGAAAAATTGGAATGATGAAATACCTGTATTGTTTTTTTGTGACTATTTTTGTTTTTTTATATGTCTCTGGACATAGTCAAAGCAAAAATCTTTACGACCTATCTCAAGGCACATTAAAGAACTTCCATGTATTATATGATCAAAAAGATAAAGTTTACGGTTATTTTGTAGTATATAGCAAAGGGCA
This sequence comes from uncultured Aureispira sp., assembly GCA_964490495.1. Taxonomy (GTDB): domain Bacteria; phylum Bacteroidota; class Bacteroidia; order Chitinophagales; family Saprospiraceae; genus OLB9. Next base: position 4,403 of record CAZBCV010000178.1, read on the forward strand.
AGTGACAAAGACTGAAAAAGAGTTTGAATTTTTTGTTTTGGATAAAAACTTAAAAGCTGTATTAAATAAAACAATAAAAGAAAATATTTTAGCTGACAACTATTATGCAAGCTTGAACTATAATGATGATATGCATATTTATCCAATACTGGAAGAAAGTACAAATACAGTCTATAGTGATTTACCATATCCTAAGTCGTGGTATCTTGACTTAAAAACAAATACTTTATCTGAAAAAACATCTTATTGTTTCACAAACAACCTTATTCAATTTTGCGATAACTCTAAGTCTGTTTTCCAAATCTATAAAGAAAGACTTAAAGAAAAAAGAAAAAAAGGACATACATTTGAATCTATGGTGTATAAGGGAAAGCATGAAGGATTTATGGTGATTCATTATGAATACCGTGGGTTTTATTACAGAAATTATACAATTTTACAATTTGATGAGGATAAAAAACTAAAATGGAAATATGTATTTGATCAAAAGGCCAAAGGAAAAAATTATTATAAAATAAAAATCGTACATCATGATTCTACTCATTTAATGGCATTCAAATTGCAAAGTAATTATAGTACGCACAAGTCAGCAAGTTTTTTGGTGTGGGACACCAAAACTGGTGAATTGATTAAAGAAGAACCTATTACCACTATCGATGCCAGTTCTATTGCTTCAATGATGAGCTTAGAAGCAGAAGGTACCTCTCAAGTTGTGGAGTCTTTTAAGTCATTTGATGAAAATTTGATATTAACGGGACAAATTAGAAATGGGAGTTTCAGTAAATTAGGTTATTTTAGATGTATCATTGACAAAAAGACATTAGCTTTAAATTTTGATTATTTATATTTTGAGCATGAGTTCAAAAAACATTTACCCAAAATAGGGAAAACAGGATATCTAGAAAAAGGCTATGAAATGTCTATAAGAGACGTCTTTTTTTTAGAGAATGGGAAAATAGTTTACATATTTGAAAAATTTAAGATTTCTGGAGGTATAATAACAGCTACATATGCAAAGAATGACGATTTAATATTTGTCTTCACTGACGAAAACTTTAAGATCAAAAATTGTATCGTTATGGAAAAAGAAAAATCGAAATTTAGACCCTCAAATTACCTTTTTAGTCAGTATCTTAATGATAGTAAAGATATTGCCTTTTTTTATAAAGATTACAAATACGTAGATTCTTCTGATGATAAAAATTGGGTTTTGATTATAAATACTTTTATTGACAATAAGTTAAATACTGAGGAGGTAACCATTTCTTCAAAGGAGCACGTCATCTATCCTTACATAGCCAAAGAAGGATATATCTTACTGCGGGAGTTCAACGAAAAGGCCAAATATAATCAGATTAGACTTGAAAAGCTCAATTTTTAAATTTTTGCTATCAAGAACTCGGGGACTTAGCCTTTGTAGTGGTCTGCTATTGTTTTTATTTCATTGAGTTTTAGTGCCCAAATAAAGCCTAGAAATTGCTGAAAACTGGTCATAGGTCTTCGCATGTCCACAACTTCAATATATCTATTAAGATTATAGCTTTTTCGGCCTTCATATATTTTTTCAAAAAGTAGGCTCATCCATTTCTGATAATAGGTATTATCTTTATCTTTTGAAAGTAATATCATATTTGAATATAGTGCAAAATCGTATCTTTCATTGTAATAATGTATGGGTATCAATTCATGTTTTATCATTTGACTCACTCTGTTGTATAATTCACTTGGCACGTGCTTTAAAGTATCGTCCTTGTAGTCATATAAATTTTTTATTTTTGCTATCCTATCAACAAATTCTGGATGTGTTGCTATTGAATCTGTATTTATTTCTATATCATTTTTCAGTTCAGTGTAATTGTATCTATTAAAATCTTCTCCTTCTAGCCAATGAGATTTAAAAGGCTGTTGCGGCAGATCGTACAAGGAGTAATATACCATGGTGTCAACTTCATAACTTGGTAGCGTATCATATTTTATAATGAGTTCCATAGCTTTTGTGTATTCGCTTAAACTATAAAGGGTGTTTTTATACAAAGTAAGACCTACAGAATCAGCTTCAAATTCGAAAGTTCTTCTATTACGAGCTTTTTGGTATGCTTCATCTTTGATTCGATTTGTTGCTATTTTGGATTGGTTAGTTGGATTGTTTTTTATGATATTTACTATGGCAGCTTGATTTATTT
>CAZBCV010000179.1:0-6548 GCA_964490495.1 uncultured Aureispira sp.
AGTGAGAAATGTGATTGGAGACTAATAATTTTTTAAGTCGTTAATAGGCAATGGTGAACTTAAGAAAACTAAAACATTACTTATTATATATAATGTTTTAATACCCAAAACCTTGTTCTCCCTTATTTTTCAGTGCGTCGGGATCGTACTTTACAAGTAGATTTATCCACAGTGACCGGGACATTCTCAAAAAGAAAAAATATGTACTGGCAGCTACCAATATGAGAATGAACATAGACATATTCAAATTCAACTTAAACACAATCAGACAAATCCCCATAATACCCAAAAAGATAAAGCCCGAGGCAATATAGGATAAAAACATAGCCCCATAATAAAAGCCAGGCTCAGGCAAAAATTTTTGTTGACACACAGGGCAGTTATCAGGCATGTTGACCGGATCAGAAAAGCGGAATGGTTGTATATATAAATCTCCCTTTTGGCATCTGGGACATTTTTTCTTGAATGCATTGACGATAGGATTTCTTTTACTCATAATGATTATTTTGTATATATTAAAGTTCTAAACTATCAGCTTTCGCAATCACTTGATCCCTCAAAGTATTTTTGTAATCTATTATTTTATTTTGAATATTTTCATCAAAACTACCCAAAATGGAAGCGGCCAATATACCAGCATTTTTGGCACCATTAAGGGCGACTGTTGCTACGGGAATACCTCCTGGCATTTGAAGTATTGACAATATAGAGTCCCATCCATCAATAGAATTTGAGGACTTTACAGGCACACCAATGACGGGCAAGGGAGTCAGTGACGCCACCATACCTGGCAAATGAGCTGCACCACCTGCGCCAGCTATTATGACTTTAATACCTCTTGAATGCGCATTTTTTCCAAACTCCATCATTCGTTCAGGTGTGCGATGGGCTGAAACGACCGTCGCTTCGTAAGGGATGTCTAAAGATTTTAAAAATTCTGCGGCTTGTTGCATTATGGGCCAATCCGAATCTGACCCCATAATTATGCTTACTAATGGTGGTTTCATATTTTGCTTATAACTTTTAGATTTTTTTGAACATATCTGGCTTTTGTTTTTGCCGATTCAAGCGATGTATCTACTATGGTGACATGGCCCATTTTTCTAAATGGTTTTGTGGTGCTTTTACCATATAAATGTGGATAAACACCTGATAGCTTCAAAGCTTCATCCATGTTTTTGTAATAAGTTGGACCTTCAAAACCAGGTTCTCCCAATAAATTTATCATCACTGCTGGTCGCACTAATGTAGAGTCGCCCAGTGGTAAATCCATTATGGCCCGTAAGTGCATTTCATATTGAGATGTCACACAAGCTTCTATGGTATGGTGCCCAGAGTTGTGTGGCCTTGGGGCTACTTCATTGACCAAAATATTGCCATCTGGGGTCAAAAACAATTCGACTGCCAATAAGCCCACAATATTTAATTTTCTAGCAATACTGCGGGCCAACACATCACAAGTTGCTGCTTGCTCAGGTGTGAGACTTGAGGGACTGAATAAAAACTCTACTAAATTGGCTGTTGGATGAAACTCCATTTCCACAGCGGGAAAGGTAACAATATCTCCATTAGGTCTGCGAGCTACAATGACAGATACTTCCTTTTCTATATCTGCACAGTCTTCTATGACACAAGTTGTATCTAGAAGATGGGCAAGGTCATTTTCAGTTTTAACCACGACGACACCTTTGCCATCATAACCCTCTGTTCGAGATTTCTGAACAAACGGTAGTTGAATATGTCCTGACTGTATCTTTTCGAGCACTTCATTTTTATCCTTTATCAACATGAAGTCAGTGGTAGAGATGGCGTGTTCTTTATAAAAGCTTTTTTGCAAGCCTTTATCTTTTATAATATTTAAAGAACTTGGAGAAGGATATATTTTTATTCCGATTTTTTCAAGCTCAATGAGTGCATCCACGTTGACATTTTCTATCTCTATAGTTAAAATATCTTTGTCTTTTCCAAAATTCATAACATCATCATATCGAGTGATATTGCCAATGGATATTTTAGGACATACAAATGAAGCTGGACAATCTAAGGTGTTTTCCATAATACTGATATCTAAGCTCATTTTACTTCCAGCTTGATACAACATTTTTCCTAATTGGCCGCCACCTAAAATACCTATCTTTAATCCCAAATTGTCCAATTGTAATGGTTTTGATTTGATGCCACAAAATTACAAAAAAATATCTTTACGAACCACTATTTAGTTGTAACTTAGGTCACTTAATATTATTGAATTATTTTTCAAGTAGATCAGGTCTTCGATTTTTTGTGTTTTCCAAGGCTTGATTATATCTCCATTCTTCTATGCGTGCTTCATGTCCAGAAAGCAATACATCTGGCACTAAAAGGCCCTTGAAGTCCACAGGGCGCGTATATACTGGAGGTGCCAACAAATCATCTTGAAAAGAATCGGTCAATGCGCTTGTCTCGTCATTTAATACACCGGGGATAATTCGTCCAATAGCATCAACGATAACGGCAGCGGCTAATTCTCCACCCGAAAGCACATAATCCCCAATAGATACTTCCAATGTTACATGCAAATCTCTGATCCTTTGGTCTATGCCTTTGTAATGACCACATATTATCATTATATTCTCAATACAAGAAAGTCTATTGGCCATTTTTTGATTAAAGGTGCTGCCCTCTGGTGTGACATAGATAATTTCATCATAGGTTTTTGTGGCTTTAAGTTCTGAAATACACCTGTCTAATGGCTCGCACATCATCACCATACCTGCTCCACCACCATATTGATAATCATCTATTTGCTTATGTCTTCCATGACCATAATCTCGTAAATTGATAACATTGACATGTAGTAAATCCCTATCTTGAGCACGCTTCATGATAGAATGGCCTAATGGACTGTCTAAAAGATTAGGTACTGCACTAATAATATCAATATGCATACAATTTCATTTTCTTAAAAAAATATGATCCCTACTTTTACATGCCCGATGTTATGGGCGTCAGAGTAAAATAAATGAAATCAAGATAATAACAAGGGGACCTAAAAGTCCAAAAAATAATCCACCCAATCTGAAATCTGCTTGCCTCACCATCCCTGTACTAAATGCAACTGCATTGGGTGGAGTAGATACTGGCAACAGTAGTGCGCAAGAGGCGCTCAATCCTATCACTAAAGTCAAAATAGCTGGATTGTAGTCCCCGGACAAACTCCACAATGATACGGCAACTGGCACCAAAATAGTAGTGGCTGCTGTATTGCTCATGAAATTTGATAAGACTACAGATATGTAAGCAAAAACTAATGTAAGCCATATAAAATTGAAACTTTCTATGGGTATAGAACTAATAAAATAATCTGCTAATCCTTGTTCTTTTATAGCAATACCTAAGGCCAAACCACCCGCAACCAGCATAAGAGTGTCCCACGGTAAGGCTCTTACTTCATCAGCATCTATTATACCTAATAAGGTCAAACCCACAATAGGAATTCCAGATATAGCACTCACAGGAATGTTTGTCCATTGCGAGGTCAACCATAAAAACAAAGTAATCCCAAAAATCACTATAACAATGCGTCTGGCAGTTCTATTTTCAGACTTGAATTCTTCTTCTTCAACTTCATGCTCGTTTAAAAATGATAAATCTAATATCTCATTTTTTATATTAAACTTATGAACTAAAACACGCCAAAAGCCATAAATCAAAATTGCAGCAGTAGGTACCCCAATAGACATCCATTGTAAAAAACTAATTTTTATACCAATATTTTCTAAAGCCCCAACTGCGATAGCATTGGGCGCACTACCAATAATTGTTCCCATTCCGCCTATGGCAGCCGCTGAGGGTATGCCCAAAATAAAAGCTTTGGTGACATGAGATTTATCATTTATTTGAGCAAACAGTGGAGCTAATGTAGCCAACATCATCACAGTAGTGGCGGTATTACTCATCATGGATGACAGTACGCCAGTAAGTACCATCAAGCCTAATAAAATATTTTTTGCTTTTGTGCCAAATTTAGGTGCGGAATATTTGAATAATTGGAAATCCAATCGTGTTTTTTTCATACCTTCCGCCAAAAAAAAACCACCTAAAAACAACCATATGACGCCATCTGACCATGTTTGGACATAAACTTCTACATTGTATCCGTCCACTCTCCCTAAGGTAAATACCAAATACCCAATAATCATAATGCCCACTGCAAAAGGAGGTACAGCCTCTGTTACCCACAAGCCCACTGAAAAGAATAATAAAAACATTACGTAGTCCTGAGATTGGACAAAATCATCACTTCTCAAGGTATATGTCAAGATAAATGCTAATAATGCAGAGCCCAAAAATAAAATAGCTCTACTCTGACGCTCCACTTTTTGTTTAAAAGTGGACATTTGTTTAAGCGAATAATATCTTGAATCAGCCATACATCTAATGTTTTTATTAAGCCTTTGAGCTCATATGATTATCGATATCATGTATCTTTAGAAACAATTAAACTCTTTTTTAATCGTACTTTCAATTCAATTGATGACTCAATAATTATAAATCAAATAAATACAGAAAGAAAACCAAATAAAAAACAGTTACGCCATACCTGCCGTTGGAAAATTCATTGAAGGCATCATACCCGCCTCAGGATCTTCTATCACGCCAAATTGGGCCTCGTACCTCTGTATGTTGTCGTTGAGCGCTTTCATCAGTCTTTTGGCATGTTGAGGTGTAAGAATAATTCTTGACTTAACCTTTGCCTTAGGTACGTTGGGTACTAATCGTACGAAATCCACAATAAACTCTGAATGAGAATGAGATATAATAGCCAAATTTGAATATATTCCTTCTGCAACTTCTTCTGAGAGTTCAATATTGATTTGATTTGTGTTTACATTTTTATCTGCCATTTTTATTTTTTTATGTATTAATATTTATTAATTGTAATATTTATGTGATTCTTAAGAGATTTTATATTAAGAATAAACTCTCTTCCACTCAAGGACACCGCCCAACATATTTCGCACTTTAGAAAACCCTATACCTTGCATTGTAATTTTTGCAGCACCACTTCTTGCTCCTGACCTGCAATAAAGTATGATTTCTTTGTCTTTTTGGTCAGCTAGCTGAGAAATAGCAGCGGGTAAGGTGGCCAAAGGAATCAACTGTCCACCTATGTTGAAGTCTTCGTGTTCAAAAGTTTCGCGTACATCAATAAGGATAAAGTCTTGATGCGTGTCCATTTTTGTTTTAAGTTCTTCTACGGTTATGTCTTCCATTTTTTAATTATTAAAATTTTTATTAAAAACTATATTATGATGGTATAAATCATTAACTATTCACAAGAAACAGGCCTATTAGGGCCTACGGTCACAGTGATGGACTCACCCATTTTTATATTGGTAATGCCATCGTAAGGTGGAGATTGGTTTAATATATATTGTGGCTCCCCATCTTCAATAGAGCCTCTCACCACGACCGAACCTAAAGTAAGCTTACTACTCTCCAGCAAAAACTTTGCTTCTTCCAATTCCAAACACAAAAGATTGGGAATAGTTACTTCGCCACCATCTCTTTTTGAAACTACACATTCTAAAACTCCACCTCTTTTAATTTCAGTTTCTTTTTTGACTTCATCTTTTGAAATCACTAAATTTCCATTGTAATAAACTGCCAGTATATGATTGGGTTCGCCAGAATCATACAAATAATCTTTTATGACCAACTCAATGTCTCTAAACTCAAGTTCTTTTTTCTTTTGTTCAAACGAATTGCCATAGAGAACAGGCAAATTTTTAAGTTGTAATGTTTCTATACCATATTTAGTGACCGTTACATAAACCTTTCTGTTTTGTTTGACAAAAGAGCCAGGTTTAGGGTTTTGATCTAGGATGAGTCCTCCTTTTTTTCCTACAACAAATACAGAGTCATTGATGACTATTTGCGATTTACTATTTTTAGCAAGAATTTCGGCATCTGATATGTGTTGACCCACCCAATCCTGCATTTCTATCTTTTGACCATGATGAGTATATATTTTTAGACCTAATTGAACCAAAAACAAAAGTAGTGCAAATGCCAAAGCAAATACAATTAAATATTTTAATAAAGTTCGCAAATTAATACTTTTGAGCATATTCAGCTATTGATAATTTTTAAATGTCTCTTAGCAATAAAGTTGCAAAGTTAAAACTTATTACTAATATAATGAATCTTGATGTGTAATATTTCATAACATGTGTGATTATAAGTATTTTTAGCGATGTATAGCATAGCGTTATTTTTCATTCAGTCTTTGTTGGGGCTGTTCTTTTATACCAGAATGTTTTTGTTTTTTATTGTGCCATGGGTTTATTCTATCGTTTCACTTTATTGGGTTATCGTAGGTTTTGTGAGCTTAAATTTTTTCTATAAATATTTTATTTTTCCTCGAATTGATGTGTTCCCTTGCAAGAATATAGAGCTTATCCTCAACGATAATTTTTGAAAGAATGTCATAATACCCTTTATTTTGCGTCGATATTTTCTCCCAATTATCTTTTTGCTCATTCAATCTATAAATTTGAGAATTA
>CAZBCV010000180.1:0-6500 GCA_964490495.1 uncultured Aureispira sp.
GGAAAACATATTTTTCCCATACAAACACTCGGAATTCCCATTCTATCACCAAAATTTATAGGTTGACCAGCTAGAGTTTCATTGGCCAAAATAGCAAACAATACAGCTTCTTTGGCATCACCGGGTATTCCAAGTATATTACTGTCAAAAAAATGACTGGAATGTAATGAAGCTTTAAGATGCTGCATTAATAATGGATTGTGAGCACCACCTCCACTCACATAGATATTAAACGATTGGTTTCCAATCACTTTTTTAATGGAGTCCACAATGGTCTTTGCACTAAAGAAATTTAAAGTAGCCATAATATTTTCATGGGAGATTGTTTTATTTATTTCTTCAATTTTACTTTGCAACATTTTGAGATTGAATACTTCAGGCCCCGTGGTTTTGGGAAAAGGCAAGTCAAAAAAATAATGTTGAAGCAAAATATTTAATAAATCATTATCAACTTCACCTTGGTAAGCTGTGGCGGCATCTTTATCGTAATCCCCATTCAGAAACTCTTTCATATATTGATCCATTAAAGTATTTCCTGGACCTGTATCTGTGACAAAAACCTCATGTGGATGGCAAGAAGCCGGTAGATATGTAAAATTACTTATACCGCCCATATTGAGCATAATCCTATCCTCACCTTTTTTTGAGAATATAAGATAATCACCATAAACTGCTAAAGGAGCACCTTCACCACCAGCGGCTATGTGTTTTTGACGAAAATCACAAATTGTGATGATGCCCGCAGTGTGCGCTAAATGATCTCCATCTCCAATTTGTAATGTAGCATTAGAAAAACTTCCATAAGAATGCTGATGAGCAGGGACATGCATAACTGTCTGCCCATGACTGGCGATACAATCCACATCACTTTTGTCAATACCTTTATCATTAATAAATTTAAGCACCATATTTCCATGCAATTGGCCCATCCATTCATTAAGTAAAGCTAAATAAGGGAAGTCCACCTCACTTTTGGCAAAAACTTCTTTTATTTTACTTTTCGTATCTTCGGTGTATGGAATGGTGGCAAATTCTAGAAGTTCTACTTCCGTGTCAGTACCTGTTCCATCGATTTTACAATAGGCCAAATCTAAACCATCTAAGGATGTGCCAGACATTAAACCAATAATTTTGCGCGAGGGCGCTCCTGCCCTATTATGTAAAATATTGATAAATTTATTCATAAAATTTTAATTAATTATTGAATACAAAAATGTAGCGAATTGTTTAAATTTACGAAGAAATATATTCGTGGTTTTTCTAATGAATATGTCATTTGGGAATCATTTATAAATATTTTATAAATATTTTTGAAGAAATGAAAAGCAATATTGTATCTTTACCCTTCATTGTCCCTTATTAAATCAATACTTATGCTAATACGTCACATTGCGCTGCTTTCTTTCTCATTTTTGACACTTTTATTGAACCCTCTAACAGCTCAGCTCGTCATCAATGAAGTAATGAGTTCAAATTTTAACACCATATCTGATGAAGATGGTCAATACGAGGATTGGATTGAATTGTACAACGCTGGCCCCAACGCAGTAAGTTTATTGAACTATTCGTTGAGTGACGATATTTCTAATCCACAAAAATGGATTTTTCCAGATATTGAAATGGCCCCCAACAGTTATATTTTGGTTTGGGCTTCTGATAAAAATAGAAAACCAACGAATGGCACGTTGTCTCAAGGCCTCAATAGGTATGTGTATTCCAATATAGGAGGTACAGCAGTTTCAGATCTCACTTCCCATCCTAATTATCCAGATTTTCCAGATATAAAGACAGTTTTAAGTAACAGCTTTTCTTCCCCAATCAATGTTGGAGACGATTACGGTCAACGGATTTTTGGATATTTGATACCTGAACAAAATGGCGATCATCAATTCTCAATAAGCGGTGATGACAATTCTGAGCTTTATTTAAGTACTGATGACAATCCACAAAACTTGCAACTCATAGCCAGCGTTCCAGGATGGTCTTTGCCCAATGAATGGGATAAATATTCCTCTCAAAATTCAAAATTTATAAATTTACAAGCTGGAAAAAAATACCTCATTCAAGCATTAATGAAAGAAGGTGGTGGCGGAGACCATGTTATTGTAAGGTGGCGACCTCCTGGTAAAGCTTGGGAAACACCTATGCCAACGACACAACTGTGGATAGAAAATTCGGTACTACATACTAATTTCAAACTGAGCGCATCAGGAGAGACTTTAGCATTATACGATGATAATGGACAAATTATTGACAAAGTAGATTTACCTGCATTAAGAACCGATGTTTCATATGGTAGATATCCTAACGGCATCGGTGATTTTAAATTATTGAGTCAGCCGACACCCGAAAAAGAAAACATATTCCCGGGATATGACAAGGCTCTTGAAAAGCCTACGTTTAGCCATTCACCAGGAATATATAACACAAATATTGTTTTAGAAATTTTACACACTCATCCGGGGGCAACAATCATTTACACTTTAGATGGCTCAATACCACATGCTAACAATGGGAGAATTTATACCCAACCATTAAATATCAATTCGACTGTAAGAGTTAGAGCCATTGCCATGAGTAACGATGCCTTGGTCAGTGAAATAGTAGCAGGCTCATTTTCAGTGGCATCCATTAATCTCAATCAATTTGAATCAGATTTACCTTTGATGGTTATTCATCAATTTGATACTATCATTAATAATTTTGAAAAACAGATTGCCTACATGACATTAGTAGATCAAAATGTCAATGGTAGGTACATTTTAGATGACAGAAATAATAAAAATTATAGAATCGATATTGAGATAAGAGGTTCAAGTTCACAATCGTTTCCAAAGAATGGATATGGATTGCACATCTTGAACGAAATTGGAACTAATAGAAAAGTAAATATTTTAGGTATGCCCGAAGAACATAATTGGGTGCTTCATGGGCCATTTTCAGATAAATCGCTTATCCGCAACCACTTAGCGTACGAATTAGCAGAAGATATGGGGCATTATGCGCCAAGAACCAGACTCATTGAGTTGTTTTTACATTCTGGAAATGGACAATTGACACTGGCCAATTATCATGGTGTTTACCTTTTAGTAGAAAGAATAAAAATAGCGCCAGGACGTCTAGATTTACAAGAGATAGAAACTTATCACTCAACAACGCCTGAAATCACCGGTGGTTATATCTTTAAAAACGATAGACTCAATGAAGGGGAAACAGGTTTAACCTTAGACTATGGGCAAAATTTTGCATTTGTGCGGCCCAATGAACAAGAAATAACCGAACCTCAAAAGCAATGGCTAAAATCCTATCTTGAAGAGTTTAATCGAGTGCTTAATGGACAAAATTTTACAGACCCAACTAATGGATATAAAAAATTTATTGATGACGACACATTTATTGATTATCACTTGCATACAGAATTACTCAAGCAAATAGATGGATTTCGATTAAGTACATTCATGCACATAGACAGAAATGATAAACTTAAAATGGGTCCAGTTTGGGATTATAACCTATCATGGGGAAATGCTGATTATTTGGAAGGTGGAGATCCGAGGGGTTGGTACTACCCTCTGATATCCAGGGAGGAATATCTATATGGATGGTACAATAGACTTTTTCAAGATCCATCATTTGAAGAAAAGTATAAAAAAAGATATTCAGAATTGAGACAAAATGTATTTTCGAACGAACACATCATAGGAAAACTGCGACAAGGAGAGCGCAACGTGAAAGAAGCCTCTGTAAGAAATTTTCAAAGGTGGAATATTTTAGGTCGTTACGTTTGGCCTAATTTTTTTGTAGCCGATACTCATGAAGAGGAGATTGATTGGATGGAAAATTGGATGAAACAAAGGTTAGAATGGATGGATACACAACTTTTAGTGGAAGTAGATCCAGATTCAACAGAACTAATACATTATTGGAATTTCAATAATTCCACAAATCTCACCGCACCTACATTTACTCTAAATAATGGAAGTTTACAGATTGAAATAACTGAAAACGCAGCTATTCAGTCTTCGACAGGTCAAGGTTTCAACGGCGCTAATGCCAGAGCCGGGGACGAAGCGGGTTCTCATCTGAGAGTAAATAACCCAATAGGTAGTTCCCTGTTATTTAGTATTTCCACAGATAGATATAAGGACATAAAAATACAATATGAAAGTAGAAGATCAGGTAGCGGAGCCAATAGACAGTATATTTCTTATTCGAAGGATGGAAATGACTACATTCCTTATGATACTTTAATTATGGAAGACGGACCAATACTCTATACGTTGGATATGTCAGCAGTTCAGGAAGTCAATAATAATAAAAATTTGATACTAAAAATAGATGTGGATCAAGTGGATGATGGTACGGGAGGTAATGTAGGCAATAATAGATGGGATAATTTCACAGTAGAAGGCACACCATTACCCAATATAAATCAAGCGCCTACTTTACTTAGAATTGTAGAAAAATGGGATATCATTGAAGGAAGTACTATCGACACTATTAGTTTTAGTACGTTGTTTTCAGACCCCGAGGGCGAGCCATTAAATTATAGTATAACTGTAGCAAATGAAGGATTTTTAGGGGCAAGAATAGCAGGTAATAATCTTGTGTTAACTGGCAAAAAGACTGGAGAAACCCAAGTTACACTGACAGCTCAAGATGCTGAAGGTTTGTCCATAAATACTACCATTCCCATAGTTATTTACCCGACTTTCTGCCTCACTTCTTTTCAAGATTGTACATTTGATACTTGGGATTCAGAAAATCCGGAATATTCTTATCCTTCCTATATGATATTCTTACAAAGTAAAGAAACCGACCCTACATTGAATTCACAATTAGTTTGGCCATATTATATTCCTCATTCAGACTATGCATCAGGAGACAGCGACAATGTAGGTTTTCCCTATAAAAATTCGAGTAGAACAAGAATAAATGGTCTTGGGCAAGATGGAATTTCGATGATAAATACAGGCAGAAATCGTGATTTAGGCGCCACAGTTATACATATCAACACTCAAAATGTAGATAGTTTGTACTTAAGTTTTACCGCTGGTACATTCATTGCTAATAGTAGAGTATATAGCTTGAGACTACAATATCAAGTAGGTCTTAATACTCTCTGGAAAGACGTACTGAATAGTGAAGGCGAGCCAATTGAGTATTTAAGACAAGCTAACGCACCTGATATACAAAGATACGAAAACATTGTTTTACCAGCGGAAGCAATAGGGAAAGATGAAGTGTTTGTGAGGTGGCTTTATTATTTTACAGGCGAAAGGTTGAGCGAAGATAGCGGTGCGAGAGATATGCTGACATTAGATGATATAATAATAAGCAAAGCCCGTAGTGTAAGTACTGACAACCATTGGGCTAAGCCTACTATTAAGTTATTTCCCAATCCAGTAGCAGATGGTCATTTATTTATAAATCAAAAAGTTTCAGGAAGGATATATAATAATGTCGGACATGTTGTAGCTACTATAAGTGATAGTCAAGAAATAAAAACCGATAACTATCCAGTCGGAGTTTATATTCTAAAAACCCGGGAAGGACAAATAGCTAAATTTATCATTGCGCGTTGATAACCAACATTTCTATAATTTGGATATGTATTGGTTTATTGTAAGGCTAATTTTGAGCTTTCCTTAGCATTACTAAAGTTAGTATTTTTCTTTTCAACAAGATTGAATTAATGACTAAATATCAATTGATTTAACCAACGAAACCTAAAGCAGTATTTGATAATTAGACAAAAAAGTACTAAAATTTGTGAATTTTATAAGTAATATTGCACATTTTCAAAAATAATTCATCAATAATGCAACCCAAATTGCGTTATAGGCATATTATCAATATATGTCAGCACAACAAGAATTAGAAAGGCTCTTCCGTCAGAATCCAAGTTGGGGATTGAAAAGCGCACACGAAATGTATGCGGACAAACTTTATTTTTTGGCCATGAGGTATTTGAATGATACAATGGAAGCTGAAGAAACAGTATCAGACACTTACATGAAAGTGTATGAGCGCATAGAAAGCTTTGATTGGCAGTTGGGAACTTCTTTTTATGGTTGGATTTCGAGGATATGCGTCAATATGTGTTTGATGCGATTGCGCAAAAAAGGGCTAAAAATCTTAGAAATAAAAGACGTACAACAAGATATTATCATAGAAATGGAGACTTCTATGGATTATGATACTATCATTCAGTCCATTCAATCATTGGGCGTGCCTAATAGTACTATATTTTTTATGTACGAAATAGACGGCTATTCGCATCATGAAATATCAGACATTTTAAATATACCTGTGGGAACAAGTAAATCTTATCTTCACAGGGCAAAAAAACAATTAAAAAAAATATGGCAAACGATATAAATAAGTATAAAAACATTATCCAGAAACATGAAGAGATTCAGGCACCTAATTGGAACAAAAAGGCAAATTGGACCGACATAGAATCCTATTTATCATCTAAAAGATCTCAAAAGGTTTAT
>CAZBCV010000181.1:0-6424 GCA_964490495.1 uncultured Aureispira sp.
CAAGGAAAAAACCTAAGATAAGTAACAATCGATTCATACTTTGAATTTTTATAACTTTGTTAATATTTTCTAAAAGTCCGCAATGTTAAGGATATTTTAACCTTTGACAAAATTTTTTGATAATTTTTATTAAAAAGTGTCTTCAACGTTACACTTTTTGTATCAAATTTTGTGATTCAATAATCTTATTTAACAATACTTGTGCAATTTCGATAAGAGACTCTTTTGTCCATCCCGCTATGTGTGGAGAAAGTACTACATTGGGTAATTGATGTAGTCGTCGGTACATTTCTATCTCTGTTTTTGAATATGATTCCGGCTTTTCGTTTTCAAAAACATCTAGACACGCACCTTTTACTTTTCCAGACTTAAGCGCAGATATCAAATCTTCGGTTACAACTATTTTTCCACGTGAAGTATTCGAAATAATCACCCCGTCTTTGCACTTGTTTATTAATTCACTATTGACTAAAAATTTTGTTTCTTCTGTCATAGGTAAGTGAAGAGAAATCACGTCTGACCTTTCTAACACATCCTCCAAAGTGGTCTTATCAACATAACGAACACTCTTGGGATATCGTTTCTTATATTTGTCATAAGATATTACATTTAGTCGCCATGACGACAGTTTTTCTGCAAATGCCGTTCCAGTATGGCCTAAACCAATGATACCTATAGTTTTTCCCCGAAGCTCAAAACCTCTATTCTTTTCTCTTTCCCATATATTTTGACGTACTTCTGCATCGGCACGATTGAGATTATTGGCAAGACACAAAAGCATACCTATTTCATGTTCTGCCACTGCATGACAATTTCCTTCAGGCGAATTCAAAACAGATATATTTTTTGCTTTTGCATACTGTACATCTATTATTTCCAAGCCTGAACCCAGCCTTCCTATGAATTTCAACTTTTTAGCTAAATCTATACGTTGTGGATTCATTTGTATTTTACTATTAATAATGAGCCCTTCATAGTCTTGAATTATTCTTTCTAATGCCTGATTATCTATATTAGTATCATAATGAACTGAGTAACCAGTTTTCACTAACCCCTCAACAAGGAGGGAGTGTACCTTATCAGTAATGAGCACTTTCGATTGCATTTTAATATTTTTTTAAAAAATTATGCAAAAGTACAATATAAATTCAATTAAAAATAATTCAATGTTTTACCTTTGCATCCCGAATATACAATTTTCCATTACCATGCCAAAAGATAATTCAATTAAATCCATTCTCATCATAGGAAGTGGACCTATCGTCATTGGACAAGCCTGTGAGTTTGATTATTCGGGATCTCAAGCTGCTCGGTCTCTTAGAGAAGAAGGGATAACTGTTTCGCTCATCAATTCCAACCCCGCCACCATAATGACAGACAATGTCACCGCAGATCATGTCTATTTATGGCCTTTGACGGTAGAAAGCCTCATAAAAATATTGGAAGAGAGACAAATAGATGCTGTATTGCCTACTATGGGTGGCCAAACAGCCCTCAATTTAGCTATTGAAGCTGAAAATATGGGTGTATGGGAAAAATATGGGGTGAAAATGATAGGCGTAGATATCAATGCCATAGAACTTTGTGAAAATAGAGAAGCCTTCAAAAAATTTGTGATAGACTTAGGTTTAAGTGTTGCAGATTCAAGAATTGCCAACTCATTTTTAGAAGGCAAGGACGCTGCACAAAAAATAGGCTTTCCCCTTGTTATAAGACCTTCATATACTTTGGGAGGAACAGGTGGAGGTTTTGTAATGGTAGAAGAACAATTTGATGAAGCCTTAAGAAGAGGATTAGAAGCGTCTCCTACCCATGAAGTTTTGGTTGAAAAAGCAGTATTGGGATGGAAGGAGTATGAATTAGAACTTTTGAGAGATAGCAATGATAATGTCGTCATCATATGTACCGTAGAAAATTTAGATCCTATGGGCATACACACAGGAGATAGCATTACAGTAGCGCCAGCTATGACACTGTCTGATACTGCCTTCCAAAAAATGCGAGATGATGCCATACTGATGATGCGTTCTCTTGGCAATTTTGCCGGTGGATGTAATGTGCAGTTTGCGCTCAATCCAGCTACAGAAGAACTCATCGCTATTGAAATCAATCCTCGAGTATCGAGATCATCAGCCTTAGCTAGTAAAGCTACAGGTTATCCAATTGCAAAAATTGCTGCTAAACTAGCTATTGGTTACCATCTTGATGAATTAAAAAATCAAATAACAAAAACAACATCTGCTTTTTTTGAGCCCGCACTTGACTATGTAATCGTCAAAATGCCAAGATGGAACTTTGAAAAATTTTACGGCGCAGATAATACCTTGGGCCTCCAAATGAAATCTGTAGGAGAAGTGATGGCTATTGGTCGCAACTTTCTTGAGGCCTTACAAAAAGCGTGTCAAAGCCAAGAAAACAATCGAGCTGGCCTTGGCGCTGATAAAAAAGAGTGGATTCAAACTGAAGATATACTCAAAAGATTAGAAAATGTAAGTGATGATAGAATATTTAGAGTTAAAGATGCCCTAAATCTAGGAGTCACTGAAAAAACTGTCCAAAAACTGACCAATATAGATCCATGGTATATTAAACAAATTAAACAGCTCGTCAAGTACGAAGAAAAGCTTTTAAAGCACAATGTAGCTGAGGATATCCCTTATGACTTCATGATGGACCTCAAAAAAGTGGGCTACTCTGATGCTCAAATAGCATGGGTACTTCGTATCAATGAAGAAGAGGTCACTCGACACAGAAAAGCTATGGGAATAAAAAGAGTTTACAAAATGGTGGACACATGTGCTGCCGAATTTGAAGCCAAAACACCTTATTTCTACTCTACTTTTGATAGTGAAAACGAGAGCATTCCATCAGACAGAAAAAAAATAATTGTATTGGGTTCAGGACCCAATAGAATAGGTCAAGGTATAGAGTTTGATTATTGCTGCGTACATGGATTATTGGCCATTAAGGAAGCAGGTTACGAAGCCATTATGGTGAATTGCAATCCTGAAACTGTATCTACTGATTTTGATATTGCAGACAAACTCTATTTTGAACCTGTATTTTGGGAGCACCTTGAAGAAATTATAGAATTGGAACAGCCCGAAGGTGTCATCGTGCAATTAGGTGGGCAAACTGCACTTAAACTCGCAGAAAAACTTCATGAAAAAGGTATAAAAATTATTGGAACTTCATTTGATAGTATGGATTTGGCCGAAGACAGAGGAAGATTTTCAGATTTGCTCAAAGAATTGGAAATACCTTATCCAGAATATGGTGTAGCAAGGGATGTAGATGAAGCTTTGGAAGTGGCGCATCGTGTTTCATATCCTGTTCTTGTACGACCTTCCTATGTATTGGGTGGACAAAGAATGCGCATAGTCATCAATGACAAAGAACTTGAAAACCATGTATTGAGCATTTTCAAACATATGCCTGACAATAAAGTATTGATTGATCAATTTTTGGAAAGGGCCAAAGAGGCAGAAATTGATGCTATTTGTGATGGTGAGCAAGTCCACATTATGGGTATCATGGAGCACATAGAGCCCGCAGGTGTGCATTCAGGCGATAGTTCTGCTGTGTTACCTACTTATTCTCTAAGTCCAGATGTAGTGGGTCAAATGGTAGAATATGCTGAAAAATTAGCTTTTGCTCTCAAAATAAAAGGTCTGATAAATATTCAATTTGCTATAAAAAATGAAAAGGTTTATGTCATTGAAGCCAACCCACGCGCTTCACGTACTACGCCTTTTATCGCCAAAGCCTACCAAGTACCTTATCTCAATATGGCCACATTAGTAATGATGGGCACTAAAAAAATAAGTGATTTTGAAGTCAATAAACAATTGACTGGTTTTGCCATAAAAGTTCCCGTCTTTTCATTTGATAAGTTTCCAAATGTTGACAAAAATTTAGGCCCAGAAATGAAGTCCACAGGCGAAATGATTTACTACATTAAAGACATTTATGATCCTTATTTTAGAAGCCTAGACAGCAAACGATCTATGTTTTTGAGTAGATAACACAAAAAATATTATGTTTTGAAATAGGTTTTTTACAACACTATTGCAATGCAGATAATAGGCAGAATTAACTGATAGTTTTGCAATGGAACTCATTACGAAACAGAATGTTTAATTAGTTATTCAAACACAAATGTTATTTCCCACACTTAAGATGGAAATCCTGAATAATACGTTCAGTTGCTGATTCCAACTTTGCACCTAACATTTCATTAGATTTTGTGATTTTACCCAAACCTTTTCGGGGTTTTACTCTATATTTTTCTTCTTTGTATTTATTGAAAACAAATGAACAATCGCTAAAAAAATCTTTGAAAGATATATCATTGATAGATTGAGCTTTATGACCCTCTCTTTGTAAAAGAATGTCGTAAGTACTCACAGAACCAGATTCTGTATCCGAACTTTTATCTTCAGTTGCGGCTTCTTCTTCAACTTCTTCCACAGGCACATGAAATTTTAATACTTGAATAGAGCGATCATCTATCACCTCTGCAAAAAAGTCGGTGACTGTTTCGTCTTTAAATTTATTCAGTTTAGTGGTAAAAATATTATTGTCACTTTCGCCTTTGATATAGTAGTTAACGTGAACAAACTTTCTATTAGGAATTCCATATTCGATGAAATCTCCTGCCAATGCATGTTTTTTAAATTCTCTTTTCACTCTTGCTCCGGTAGCTAGTGATTTGTCAAAATACATTATATCTTGCTGAAAACTCCAAGGTTGAGTGATGTCTTCCACCTCGATAATGACTTCAGATTTTTCGCCATTGGAATCTATTAAGTAGCCCTCAAATTGATTTTCACGCAGACTAAGCTGTGCTGTTGATACTAAATACAGTGCCAAAAACAGAGTTGATAATATAAGTTTACTCATTTTCTATTGATTTTATTTGTTTTTACTTTTTTTTACTTTTTTTTACTTTTGGGGTCTTATCATCACCCATAATACCTTTATCTTGCCTTTTGTCCAAAACAGGAAAAGGCCGTGGTGCTGAATCCATTATTTCATTTTCAAGCTTGTCAATCCTATTCCAATATTCATTTTTGTATTCATAGGCTATATAACTACCATCGGGCACCATAGTTTCACTAAAACCAGGAACTCTGCTCATTCGACGCACTAAATTATCTGTTATAATCATACCCATACCCGGATTGTAATTGAGTGATACTTTTGCATCGCTGGAATATTTGCTCAACAATCTATTGTGTAGGATATGAGTTCCATCCAATTCAGTCCTTTTGAAAACAGGTTTGCCAAAGTAGGGTTTTCCCTCTTTACTGAAAAATAATACATCTATGAGTTTGACATTTTCAGCGGCATTCCATTTGTTGAGTCCAAACAATAAATAATATTTTTCTTTTTTGTTATCCTTTACCTCCATTATATTGTAATAGTAAGAACCTAACCAATTATCGGTACTGAATTCTTCTGTTGCTATATCTTCGGCATTTTTAAAATCATCTTTCAATTCATAAAGTTTTCCATCTGGTTTTTGTAATACTCCAAAATAAAGATATTCGTCTTCCGAAATGGATACTTCCCATGTAAATATCCTAAAAGACTTATCATCTGGAGAGACTTTTGATATCCATTTCAACTCATCGAAACCATACATATAACTATTTTCAGCACGTAGCAATTCAAAAAAGTGAGTGTTAAACTTCTCCATGGCCTTACGTCTATGATGAGGCAATTCCGCATTTGTCATTACATCGGCGTGATACAATGCATCTTCTATGAGCTGTTTTGATACCTCTTGTGCAAAGATGATACAATGAAAAATCAAAATAATAGCTGTGCTTAAAATTACTTTTTTTTGCATAATTCAATAAAATTTAAATATTGGAGTCTAATTATTTTTAATATTTTCTATCCGCCACGAATGTTTTAAACGTAGATTTTCAAAGGAATGTTGCTAAAATTTTGTTAAAACAAAAGCATTGCTATCAAAAAAAATTAATCAAAACTTGAAATTAATGGATTAAATCGTAAGTATTTATTATTTTTAGACTATATTTGCATGAGTTTTTATTTGAAATCTTTGAAATTGACAATATGAATATAATAAAAAATCGAATAATTCGGAACATAAAGACTTAATAAAACCAAATACTAAATAATATGATTTTTTTCAATATGTAAGTACTTATCGTTAATAAACTAAACACAAAACTCATGACACGTATCTTTCTTTTAGTGCTGTTGATATTCCCCCTTATGACACAGTACGCCCTCAGTCAAAATATTCGCATACAAGTAGAGAGCTCTATAATACGAGCCAACCCTCCTTCAACCCAACCCATCGGTGAATGTGGTGCAAATGTCATCCTCAAAGCCCAAATCAATGGTTCCTCTGATTGTGATGACTCCGTGCTTCTCTATTTTGAAGTAG
>CAZBCV010000182.1:0-6423 GCA_964490495.1 uncultured Aureispira sp.
GGAATAGATTTTCTAATGCATAATTCGGGTTAAAATATCGGAAGTTTGTCTGTGGCAGTGTTGAAGGTATTACTTGACAACCATTGATTAAGTTTAACCCATAAATGTGAGTTGAGAGTTTCAACTAAAATGGCTTCAACGTATTACACACCACAAGTCCTACTATTGTTTTATCCATATTAAACTTCTTTCACCTTGAGACGATCTGACTTGTAAAATATACAGTCCTGGACTCATATCTCGAACATCTATTTCAATTATTCCTTCAGATATATTTTGTCTTGAATTCATATAAACTGTTTGACCTAAAATATTTTTTATTTCCAAAGACTCAACTTTGATGTTTTCCGCCCCCGTCAATGATAGATAATCTTTTACAGGATTAGGGGCTATTTTTATTTGGTCTAAAGCCACATCCTTTGTACTACTCACCATGAATATAGTGACTTCCGACAAACAACCATTATTATCTCTTACCACAATATCATATCTGCCTTCATCCAAATCAGAAAATTGATTGATATCCAAAAACGAATCGCCCCCATTGAGACTGTATCGATAAGGTGGAGTTCCGCCGAATGCTTCAATCAAAATATTACTTGAATTGGGTGTTTGCATCAGCGTAAAATATAGACTGTCTGGCTGTGACAAGATAACTTCACCCATCAAAGAATCGTTATTGACATCTTTTACTGTATAGACATATGTACCTGCTTTGAGGTTGGACCACCTGTTCAGGGACTGATAAGGCCCATCATTTAATCTATACAAAAATGGTTGTTGACCATTGACCGGGCTGATATTGAGAAATCCGTCGTTGCCACCATAACATTTGACATCTCTTTGTGTGATGCTCACTCTATTCAATACAGCGACTCTAATATTAAAGGTGCGTTGACAGCCAATGCTATCCTTCACATAAATATTAAACAGACCATTATTGGCAAAAGTTATTGTATCATTCGACACAAAATTTATATTGTCTGAGCTATAAGTCAAGGGACCAGTACCTCCAGCACCATTAAGTACATAAGTAAAACCTGTTCTCTGCGGATTGATTTCTATTATTTCTGGAGCATTGCTTTGCCATTCTACGGTCTCAACAATTTTTCCTCCAGCATCTAACACTATAAAGCTGTGTGTACCTACAGCTACCAAAATGGTATCAATGTCCACTAAAGTGCCTTCAAGTGTTCCATAACTATAAGGTTCAAAACCTCCTTGAGCATCCAACCGTATTTGAGCTTGTTCACCAAAACAGACGATGTCACGCAATACTTCAAATTCTAATGTAAGAGTTGGAATATCCACAATGAACTCAAAATCAGAAATACAATTAAAAAAATCTTTGACTTGGACAGTGTAAAGGCCATTTTCTGGATTATCTAAAAAATTATTGGATGAAAATTCGGAATCATTGATTGAAAAAAGTAAATCTCCTGTTCCACCAGAAGCATTGATAATGAACTCATAAAACTCATTATCCACTCCAATAACGATAGGTTCAGGTTCCGTCAAAACCACCTCTTGTTGGAGTACTGTTTGAGAAGCATCACGCACATAAACAGAGTAAGAACCCGCACTTAAATTTTCAAAAACATTGCTGTTCTGAAAGTTCATGCCATCAATAGAATATCTATAAGGACTTTCGCCATTGAAAGCTAAAATTGTAATTTTACCATTTGGCACACCATGACAAGTAATATTTTGTATTTGTGTCCCCATTTCAAAGAAAGGTTGAATGACATTGATATTGATGACCATAGAAGGATTGAGCCTATTTTTATCGTCTAATATTTGAATTGCAAAACTATCTCTCTCTTGTGCACCACCATCATGCAAATACTCCAAAAAGCCTGCTTCGATATCCATCATTGTAAAACCTTGTCCTGCAAAAAGGGGAACATTTTGTTTCAACAATGTCCCTCGACGGGGTATATTTAAAAGCGAAAATCTGATCAAATCTCTATTTTCACCGGCAATGTTTATTTCTACATTTGTAAAGGCTTTCTTTTCATCTTTCTCTACATAAAGTGGATTTTTTTGTACAACAATAGGGCTTCCATCGGCAAAACCCTGCGTCGTGAACAAAAATGGCAATGTCCAATTGTTGGGTCTGCAAGGTGTTTGAGCCTCCACACGCCAATAATAAACAGTGGCATCTTCCAAATTTTCAGTATAAAAATTATTTTGTGTAGTAACATTCAATACAAGGCTTGAAAAATCATTACTGCGACTTACTTGTAGTCTATAAGATTTCACCCCTTCGACCATAGGCCACTCAAAAAGTAGGTTTTTGGCCTCTACATTCAATTGGTTTTTTAAAGGTGAAACAGGCTCAATATCTACCAAATTATGGGTATATTTAAAAAGATTAATATCTAGTACTTGAGATTCTGAATTGGCTACACCTTGAACTTTGACTTGATGAGCGCCTAAGCTCAAATTGTTTAATTGACTCAATACCAAATCACTATTAGCGGGTAGGCTACTAAAAAAGGAAGGTGATATATTGGCCAAAATTTGTTCTGGTTTTTCCATAACATTAAGTAAAAGGGGACCAGAAAAATTAGAAATATTTCTTAGCACTAATTCAATACTTTTACTTGCCTCATCACAAATAGTATGTTCTTCTTCGAGAGTTTCCATAGAGAATGAGGTCACAATTCTCACATTAAAACCATTGACATTAAAAAAAATATTGTCTGATGCCTTCACCATAATACGGCCTGAATTGGTAGCAATATTAGGAATTAAAATTTGGGCAGAACCATTATTGGGAAGATTAGAGGCTATAAGATGCGGAAAAGACATGCCTCCATCTGTAGATAAAAATATATCCACGGCAGCACAATTGATGGGAGCTCTATCGGTATTAGCCACATTCCAAGTGACAGTTTGATTAGAGCCCACTTGCCATTGAATGCCTTGTGAATTTGGACTAATGATACGAAAAGGTCCTGCTGAACTTTCAAAACCAATAGATACATTGACTTCATCTGTACAACCATACAACGAATTATTGTCGCGAACCGTACATCTAAAACTCATATTCCTACTCACTGACGGCAGCACTTCCCATCGTGGATTTCTTGATCCTAACTCTGGAAAATATCTCGAAGGGTTAGAAGAGGGTTTGAAACTTCTGAAATTAGGTCCTCCTGTGGATGTAGCCAATGGTGGCATTGTTGTCCTTTCATTATTCATTTGCTCCCAACAATAGGTCAAGTTATCGCCATTATTATCCGTTGCTTCTGCTGTCAAAACAAAAGGTGTAGATATTGGAACAATATAAGAATTCTTTTGAACCTCCACATTGGGTTTTTCGTTGTCTGTTGAAATTATTTCAGGACACGTTCTGCCTTGACCCGCCACAATAAAATTACTTATCTCTTGAAGACTAATAGCATGAAAATAGTCATCACTTCGGGATTGGACGTTTGGCTCACAAATACCAGCGTAACCCATAATGGTGCTAGCGCTACCAGGTTCCATAGCGGTAGGATTGTTTCTTTGGCAATTGTTATTTTGTGTATGGTTGCCACCAAACTGATGTCCCATTTCATGCGCTACAAAATCTATATCAAAAGGGTCGCCTACAGGTCTGTTTTGACCAGTTACGCCTTGCGCTTTTCTTGAAGTACACACTGATGCTAAAGAGGCTATACCGCCACCGGCAGTACTAAACACATGGCCAATGTCATAATTGTTGCGACCAATTACATTGTCCACGGTAGTTTGATTTTGACCCAACATGACGCTCCCATTATTATTGCTATAAGGGTCATTACTGGCATTAAAAAATATTAACTTGTCAGTATCCGGGACCAAAACCATAGTCACACCTAACTCTCTTTCAAAAACACCATTCACTCTAGTCATTGTGGCATTAAATGCAGATAAAACTCGATCAACTGTCCCACCATGAAATGTGGCATATTCGCCCGTACATGCTAAGGCTAACCTATATTGTCTATATTGGCAATCACCAGGTAATCTTGCACCATGATTCATTTCCGTTCTCAAATCGTTCCATGTATGATGATCGGGAGAAAGTCCACATGTAAAGTTTCCAGTCCGCTTTTTAAAATCTTTTTTGTAATAAACCTGATAGTGCTGAGCGTTGTCACGTGTCAATGGATCTATAAAAATAGTTTCACCATCAGATTGAAAAATCATACCATGAATAGCCGCAGGAGAAACTGAAAACTTTATGTGGGCAGTACCATTGACTTCCTTTCCTGTGAAGGAATAAAAACCAGGAAATTTTTGGGCTAATTCAGGAGAAAACACTGGAGTATATTGCATTAAAAAAGTGGACATTTTTCCGTCATTCATCGGAATATCCATTGCAAAACTCTTTTGAAGGATATCAATAGTGGAAATAAATTTTTCAAAATCAAAATAATAAGAAGTATATTTTGAAGGAGTTATTTCCCTTTTTTCTAAATTTAGGTCATTTCTCAATGTAGAGTTGTCTGTGGGCACCCAAAAATTATTTTGGCCATAACAAATTGAGACAAAAATAAAAAAAACTACGGTGAGTGCCTGATTCCTATTCATGAAATTATAATTTGAGTTGCAAAACTAAACCTGATTTTATGAAAAGTGTTCCTTTTCTTCTAAAAAAAATTAAATTTATATTCTAGATGACAGTTTGCTCATTCTAAAAAATTAAAATTTAGATTTAATTCTTATAAATAGTTATCTAATAAGAACTTTCTGGCAAATTGATAATAGTACTAATTATTTGATTTTATAAAAAGTACAACACACATCTTTCAGATTCCAAACGGCATTGATTTTTTTTGAAAATATTTAATCAAGAATGTGAAGAGATAAAGTAAAAGAGAGGCTATAAAAAATTACTTTTTTAGATGATAAAAAAATCTTAATTCCCCTTTTTATGATTAACCCAAAAAAATTAATACCTTTTAATATTGGTTTTTATTTGAAACAAATTATAAATAAAAATTGTTATAGCTAGTCATAAAATCAAAATAGATATTCAAAAATTAAAATTAGGAGTTATAATGAATGACGTATTAGAAATAAAGGCAGCACCAGTCCAACTCACAGTTGGGGCCATAAGTCAACTGAAGCGTATAAAAGAAGAACAAAATCTGACCACAGAACATGGTTTGAGAATTGGAATCAAAGGAGGAGGTTGTTCAGGATTTTCTTATATATTGGGGTTTGATGTCCAAAAAGATAAAGATGAAGTTTATGAGATAGAAGACCTAAAGGTTTTTATGGAAAAATCGCACTCTATGTATTTGTTAGGTATGGTGATTGATTGGGAAGAAGGCCTCAATAATAGAGGTTTCACTTTCAACAACCCTAATGCCAAAGAAACTTGTGGCTGTGGAACTTCTTTCTCTGCCTAAGTTATATATCTTTTATGAATCAAAATCTTGACCCCACACAAGCGCACTTCCAACCCGAAGACAAGCAAGTAGAAAAAGCCCTTCGACCCAAAGGTTTTTTAGAGTTTCATGGGCAACCCAAAATTGTAGAAAATTTGGGTATTTTCATTCAAGCAGCAAAATTGCGGGGTGAGGCATTGGACCATGTATTACTGCATGGGCCGCCAGGATTGGGTAAAACCACCCTATCCTATATCATTGCCCATGAATTGGATACTTCCATGAAGATAACATCAGGCCCGGTGTTGGAAAAACCAGGGGATTTAGCAGGGCTTTTGACGGGTTTGGATGAAGGTGATGTTCTATTTATTGATGAAATCCATAGACTCAATACTGTTGTGGAGGAATACCTCTATTCGGCCATGGAAGATTATAGGATAGATATAATGATAGATTCCGGGCCTAATGCTCGAAGTATTCAAATCAATCTCAATCCTTTCACACTCGTAGGAGCTACTACAAGAATGGGACTATTGACATCTCCTATGAGAGCCAGGTTTGGAATTTCTTTTTTGTTGGATTATTATGATATCAATACCTTAAAAAAAATACTTAAAAGAAGTGCAGAAATCCTGGAAGTAGAACTAGATGAAGACGGTGCTAATGAAATAGCCAGAAGAAGCCGAGGTACACCTCGTATCGCCAACGCTTTGTTGCGTAGAATTAGAGATTTTGCACAAATAAAAGGCAATGGACGAATAGATTTAGAAATTTCAAAATATGGTTTGGATGCACTGAAAGTGGACGATAGCGGCCTGGACGAAATGGACAATCGCATACTCACCACTATCATAGAAAAATTTAAAGGTGGACCAGTAGGTATCAGTACCATAGCTACCGCCGTCGGTGAAGAAAGCGGCACTATAGAGGAAGTTCATGAACCCTTCCTCATCATGGAAGGCTACATACAGCGCACACCTCGCGGCAGAGAAGCCACCGCCAAAGCTTATAGACATATAGGCAAAGTGCCCCCAAGTGTGGTAGGTACTTTGTTTGA
>CAZBCV010000183.1:0-6378 GCA_964490495.1 uncultured Aureispira sp.
TTAATAGATAGGTTAGCGTATTTAAACAAAAAAAGGCCGGCGAAAAATCACCGACCTTTTTGCTAATTTATTTGTCGAGGCAAAGATATTATATTTTTTTATATTAGATATAAAAATTTTAATAAAATTATCCAATGTATGAATTATCCTTAGCTTGCGAGGCGTACATAAATGCACCACCTGCTAATGCAATGTTCTTTAATATATTGGCCATCTCCATCTCGTTTGCTGCTAAATTTTGGGCATGAGGAATAATAAATAACAAAAGCATTACGCCAAGTAAGACTGAAGCAAGCTTGTCTATTTTCCCGATAACAATACTTACTGCTGCTAAAACTAAAGCGACACCTGTGATATAAACCATAATCTTTCCACCCGGTGCCATAGCTGCCATAGCATCAGCAGCTCCAAAATGCATAATACCAAATACTGCCATAGGAATAGCAAATAAATACTTTCCTAAACTAATAATACTGTTCATAAATAAAAGATTTAAAAGTTAATTAATAATGTTTTGAAACCACAAATATAAACAGTATTTTAGTTTGTAGAAATATTCAAGCAAAAAAAGTTATTTTATTATATTTTTAAGAATCAATTGAATACTGATTTTGATCAAAAATATGTTCCACGTGAAACAATGAATTATTTTAAATATTGTCCTGTGTAAGATTCTTTTACATTTTTAAGTTCTGCAGGACTTCCTTGAAAAACTAAATTACCACCATGTTTTCCACCTCCAGGTCCTAAGTCTATTACCCAATCTGCCGCCGCTATTACATCTATATTATGTTCTACTATTACCACAGTGTGCCCTTTATCTATCAAAGATCTGAAAGCTATCATTAGCTTTGAAATATCATCAAAGTGTAGGCCAGTCGTAGGTTCATCAAAAATGAACAACATACTTTTAGAATCATACTCTTTATTGAGAAAACTAGCTAATTTAACACGCTGAGCCTCGCCTCCAGAAAGTGTGCTTGATGACTGACCCAATTTAATATATCCCAAACCCACGTCAAAAAGAGGTTGTAGTCTCGTGAGTATTTTTTTATTATTACCAAAAAATGTCAAAGACTCTTCAATAGTCATTTCTAATATTTCGTAAATATTTTTATCTTTGTAAGTGACTTCTAATACATCTTTTTTAAATCTTTGGCCGTTGCATTCATCACAAAGTAATGTGACATCTGCTAAAAATTGCATTTCCACCGTCTGAAAACCATCTCCCTTACAACTTTCACATCGTCCGCCTTCCACATTAAAAGAGAAATGTTTAGGCTCAAAACCATTTATTTTAGAAGCTTGTTGATCACTGTAAAGCTTTCTTATATCGTCGTAGGCTTTGACATAAGTTACAGGATTAGATCTTGAAGAACGGCCCAACGGACTTTGACTGATCATTTCTACACTTTTTATTCTCTTATAATCCCCACTGATTTTATCGTGTTTACCAGCGACATGCGACACGGGTTCTCCTATCAGTTGTTTTATACTAGGATAGAGAATATGTTTGACAAGACTAGTTTTTCCCGATCCAGAAACGCCAGTTACCACAGTCATAGCATATAAAGGAATTTTGGCATCCACATTGTTTAAGTTGTGTTGTTTCGCCCCATGAATCAGTATATGTTCCATAAATTTCCTTTTCGCCGGAGGAACAGCAATTTGTTTTCTGCCCATTAAATAGTCTGCTGTGAGTTGCTGTGAAGACTCGTCCACAAAAGAAGAGAAGTTGCCACTAAAAACTAACTCTCCACCATGAATACCCGCTTTTGGACCTATTTCTATGATATGGTCTGCCGCTCTTATTACAGCTTCTTCATGTTCAATTACTACAACAGTGTTACCCAAATCCCGAAGCCTCTTCAATACTCTAACTAAATTTTCTGTATCTTTGGGATGAAGACCCACACTAGGCTCATCTAATATATAAAGGGAATTTGTAAGGTTACTGCCTAAAGTTCGTGTCAGATTAATTCTTTGTGTCTCCCCACCACTCAATGTTGAAGCTTGTCTATCCAAAGTTAGATATCCCAGACCTATATCTACCATGGTAAATAAGCGAGATTTAATTTCCAAAAGTATTCTTTGTGCTATGAGTGCATCGTTGTCATCTAATACAAGATGGTTGAAAAAATATAACAATTCTTCTAAAGGAATATGGATAAGTTGCGTAATATCTTTATCTCCTACTTTAACGTAAGTGGCTTCTTTTCTTAATCTACCACCTTTGCAAACATTACAATTCGTTTTTCCTCTATATCTTGATAAAATGACTCTATTTTGTATCTTGTAAATATTGGCTTCCAAATCGTCAAAAAAAGCCTCGATGCCTTCAAAATATTTATTCCCAGACCAAAGAATACCTTTCTGCACTTCAGTCAATTGATGATAGGGTTTGTGTATAGGAAAATCAAAGTTTGAGGCTTGTGATATGAGTTGCTGCCACCATGTTTTACCTTTTTCTCCGCGCCAGCATGCCACAGCTTCTTGATAAATAGATAGACTTTCATCAGGAATTACTTTATCAGGGTCAATACCTATCATTTTTCCATATCCTTCACATTTTGGGCAAGCGCCATAAGGATTATTATAGTTAAATAACATGGGATTAGGCTCTAAAAATCGAAGACCATCCAATTCAAATCTATTATTAAAAGTATGTTCAGATCCTTCAATTATAGAAACAATACATTCACCTTCTGATTCAGAAAATGCCACTAATACACTATCGGCTACTCGCTTTTTATTATCTTCGTCGTCATTCACCACAAATCTATCAATGAGTAACTTTATGATGGAAGCCGCTTTATCATTGTTCGTATCATGGTTTTGGGATAACTCTTCTATCTGAACCAATTCTCCATTCTCCTCTATTCTTGTATATCCTTTTTGAAGGAGTAGGTCCAATTCTTGATTCATACTTCTACCGCTGTGAGGTAGGATGGGTGCAAACAATTGTACTTTTGTACCGTGTTCTAAACTAAATATAAAATCTACTACATCAGAAATATTGTGTTTTTTCACGGGTAAGCCAGAAATAGGTGAGATAGTTTTTCCAATTCGTGCAAAAAGCAACCGCATATAATCATACACTTCCGTCATAGAACCCACTGTGCTTCTTGCATTGCTTGTACTTACTTTTTGTTCAATCGCTATTGCTGGACAAATTCCTTTAATATAATCTACCTCAGGTTTTTTCATTCGGTCTAGAAACTGCCGGGCATATGAAGACAGACTTTCAACATATCTTCTTTGACCTTCAGCATAAAGCGTGTCAATAATAAGAGAAGACTTACCAGAACCAGACACTCCTGTAACGACGACTAACTTATTTTTAGGAATATAAACTTCTATATTCTTAAGATTATTGGATCGAGCTCCTTTGATATGTATAAAGTTTTTGATGATGGATTTATCATCGGATATTTCTGGTTGGCTATGAATAGACATATATTTTAAATACTTTTTGACTTCTTTAATAACAAATCTTTGTAATAATGTTTGACTTGTGAGTATTCAAACTATATTTTATTAAATTAAAATATTTTGTGTTTGATATAATGTAAACAAAAATCTATTTAGAAAAGATTTGAGTAAACTTATCTAGATATTTTCGTTCGTGCACTAAGGCTAGAATATGAATAATAATGAGTGAAGGTAAAAGATTATGTAGCCTGATTTCTCCAAGATTCAATAATAAAAAAGAAATTCCAATAATCAAAACACCGCCCATCGAAGAAAGACTATCAATAACATTTGGACTGAAATATTTTCTGAGTTTTCTTGCTAAAATAGTTAATCCGCCCTGGAAAAAAAGCATAGGAATTACAGAAAACCACACACCTATGCCGTATGCAGTCGTTAATGCAATAGCCGAAAAACCATCTAATATAGATTTGGTGTATAATAATTCTTTTTTGTCATTGAGGCCTTCTTCCAATGCACCAACAATAGTCATAGAACCTACACAAAATAGAATAAATGCTGTAATAAGCCCCTCAGAAAATTTAGGATCTTCATTTTGTACTAAGTCTTTAAGCATTTCTGACAACTGAGTAATTTTGGCTGATAAATCTACCCATTCGCCGTATAAACCTCCTATGATTAAGCTAAAAATAAATATCAAAATATAGCCCTCGGGGAGTTTTAATGCCATTTTTATACCTATTAACAGAGTACCCAATCCTATGGCTTGAAAAAGGATTTCTTGATAATTTTCAGAAAAAAGACCTTTGAGCCATAACCCTATTAGACTTCCAACTGTTACAGTGACTATATTAATTATTGTGGCTTTAGGCCATTTCATATTTATTATATTTAAGTGCAATATTAATAGATTTTTATATATTTATAATTATAATCAGGTGAAAAATTTCCGTATTTATATTATTAGGCTCTTATTAATGCCTTTTTCGCTTTTGTATGGTCTTATTATTTCATTTATCAATTTCTCTTATGATACTGGATTAATGAAAGCTTCAAAGTTTAATATTCCTGTAATAGGTGTAGGGAATTTGAGTATTGGAGGTACAGGTAAAACACCACATATTGAGTATTTGATTGAAATGTTAAAAGATTACATTGATGTGGCTACTTTGAGCAGGGGCTATAAAAGGCAAACTACGGGGTTTAAAGAAGTAACTCTGAACGATACCGCTTTAACAGTAGGAGATGAACCCCTTCAGTTCAAAACAAAATACCCAGAAATATCAGTCAATGTCAGTGAAAGTCGGGCTTATGCTATACCACAAATTATAATGAATTATCCTAAAACACAAGTCGTTTTGCTGGATGACTCCTTCCAACATAGAGCTGTGGCACCAGGTCTTAACATTCTTCTCACCTCTTATGATAATATGTTTACAGATGATTATTTATTGCCCTCGGGAAGATTGAGAGAATGGAGGTCAGGATATAAAAGGGCGGATATAATAATAGTGACAAAGTGTCCTTTTCATATGGAACCCAAGGTTAAAGATGTCGTGTTAGCAAAAATTAATCCTCTAAAACATCAAAAAGTTTTCTTTACTTTTTTTGAATATGGCGAGCCTTATAGTCTATATGATTCTACAAATAAATATACTATCAATAACGATAGCGATATCATTCTTTTGAGCGCAATAGCGAATACCCAATATCTAGAAAATTATCTTTATGAAAAAGTTAAAACACTCACTCAAATTGAATTTACCGACCATCATATTTTTGATAATAGAGATATAGAAAAAATAGGAAAGGTATATGCGGGTTTTGATAAAAGAAATTGTGTTGTTATTACCACAGAAAAAGATGCCATGAGACTTCAATTACATCAGCAAAAACTAGAAGAAATGAATATCTCAATCTATATTTTACCCGTAAAAGTAAAGTTTCATTTTGAGGATGAAAACAAATTTCAGAGCGAAATAAAAGACCACTTACTATCGTTTGAAGTGTAGAAACAGCGGTTTTTTATTGTCATATTGATGAATATTTCCAATATTTTGTATAAAAACTAGTTTTAGAAATTAAAAATGTTGTACTTTTGAAGTTTAATTTAAGAATAAACAATAGATTCTTTATGGATTTACAAAAATCATTTGAGTTTATGAGACAAAATAATATTTTCATGAAAAGACAATTCTTTTTCTTTTTAATTTTTTCAGTCATCTTTTCGGGAGGTTTATTGGGCCAAAATTTTCATAGAAATTATTTAGTGCTAGATGCCAATGAAAAAATTACCGTATTAGACGCCAAAGGACTAGACAATGGTAACACTCTTGTTTTGTTAAAAAATATTATTACCACACCAGATACCGTCACAACAAATATAGTTGTGTCCATTTTTAATCCTAAAGGTAATGAAGTCGGTTCAAATCAATTCGATATCGCTAATGCCATAGATGGCCAATTGCTATTGACAGAAAAGGACACCTTTCTTGTGGTTAATACTGAAAATGGTCTTTATACTGTCAGATGGCCGTTGAATACTATATCAAATCCAGGTGTTAGAAGCATGCACGAAACAAATGATATATTTGGAAACAACCCATTTCATTTGAGTGCAAATCAAGATACTTTTTATTTGGGAACTAATGCCCAGAATATGAATGGTAGCTTTATTTCCTTATCTAGGTATAATGATGTTTTTGAACCCATGTGGTATAAAAGTATGTCAGTTCAAGATTCATTTGGATTGGCTCGTTTAGGTGCGGTTCATGCCACAGCAGATACCACAATGGTCATGACGGGAACATTGAATGATACATCGTATTTTGTAAACTTCATGGATTTGGATGGAGAACAGTTACAATCCTATAGATATATTGATACTTCTTCGATTATTAGGACAATGACGGTGATTTCACAAGCGGCCCTGCCAGATTCGTCTGT
>CAZBCV010000184.1:0-6295 GCA_964490495.1 uncultured Aureispira sp.
CCGTATAGGATAAAAACGGTGGAGGAGATTATAGCTTATGTGTTGGGTCGATCTGGTGTTGGGGTGATGACGGGTAGTGAGGTGGTGGAGGGGATTCTAATTTGAGGAACTAGATTTTTTATTAGACTAATTTTACGCCATTAAAAATGACTTTTATATAAAACTTTATTTCTTATGAAACTTTTGGAGGTTTAAGAATTTATTACGATTTAAAACTTATTTAAAAATTTAGTCATAATCTATCAAAGAAAATCATTATTTTTGCTCATGTACCAACGGTTTATTCTTTTGAAGCTACAAACTGTGAACCCTAGCGTGAGTAATATATCATGGAAATATACAATATGAAGTACGAAAATAGATTTGCTATAAAGTTTGTATTTTTAATAATTTTTTCCTTAGCTCAAATTATATTAATAGGGCAAGGAAAATTTTTACAGCTTGGAATTAAAGGTGGGAATACCCGAATTGTACATAGCGATGATATATTTGGCCCCAACTTATATCAGGGAAATAATGGATTCCTTTCTTTAGAAACATATTGGAAATTTAAACATTTTTTGAATTATGTTCAGTATGAAAATTGGGGTTCTAGTTTGCAAAATAATAACCAAATATATTCTGATTTATCAACCAATTTTAGTAGTTTCCAATACGAATTATTATACCCAATTCGTAAAGATTCTGAATTTCTTTTACTTGGGATTGGTTTGAGTAGACGAAATCATTATATTAATGATTATTTTGAATCTATAAATAGCCTGGAAATAGTTGGTAAATTTTCTCCGAAGATATCAAAATATGTATTTGTTCAGATTAAAGCCAAAACACCAATATATAATTCTCTTACTTATAGTGATTTAACCATTATTACTGATCATAAAACTTTAGTTTGGTCAGATTTAAAAATATTTGAATCCGATTTTACGGTTAATTTCAAACTAAGTTCAAAAATAGTTTTGAATACAGGATTTAATTTTTACTATATGCAATTTCATACCCGATTTCCAGAAATTAAAAGAACTTTTGAACAATTTTATGTAGGTATAAATTATAGGTTTACAAAAAAGATCAAATGAAAAAAATATCATCGTTAATTGCCGTTTTTTACATTTTACTTACTTTATCTTGTTCTGATTTATTGTTCAATGAAGATCCAGAAAATACAAATAGAAATAACCTGGAAATATTTTACCAGGATTATAAAATGTATTATAGCCATTTCGATAAAAAAGGTCTCAATTGGGATTCATTGTACTCTTCTAAAAAATCACTTTTAAATTTTTCACCTCACTCAGAGGATTTGTTTAAAATAATGGGTGATATGATTTTGACCTTAGAAGATGGCCATGCTGACTTATACTCACCCAATTTCGGCAGGGTGTCATATGATTATGCAAAAAATTCTCCAGTCAATAAGTTAAAATCTGTCTCTAAATATGTAGCATTAAAATCAATTGATGATAAAATTTCTTATGGAATAATACACAATCAACGGAGTAAACTAGGTTACGTTGCAATCACTTCATTTCAAGGTAATATTTATGGTTTTTCTAATTTGGAGTTTGAAAAAATTCTAAAGGAATTTAAAGAAGAAAACATAAAGGGACTTATTATCGATGTGAGAGACAACACTGGAGGTCAAGAAGCTATTGCAAGATCTTTTGCAAAATTGTTTTACGATAAAGAAAGGGTATTTAGCTACGTTCGATTTAAAAGAAATGAATCTTTTACCTCTTGGATTGAAAAAAAGTTATTTCCTCCGAATAATACTTACATACAACCAATAATAGTTTTAACAAATAAAAGAGTGTACAGTTCAACTGAATCATTTGTTCTAGCTATGAAAGTTTTACCTCATGTCAAAATAGTGGGAGATACTACAGGAGGTGGTTCTGGTAATCCTATAGAAAGAACACTTCCTAATGGATTCAAATACCGAATACCAATTTGGCAAGAAGTTGATGCTAATAAAAATAAATATGAAGGTATTGGTATTTTTCCAGATATACCTATTTGGATCACTCAAGATGATATTAGAATCAACAGAGACGTTATCCTTGAAAGGGCAATTTTGGAATTGAATAAATAAAAACAATTAGGTAAGAGTGTTTCATAATTAAACTAAGTTTATTTACAACACGGAACTCTTACTCATCCCCAAATTCCTTAAGCTAATCCTCATTCATCCCAATCTCCTTAAGTACTTCATTATTATGTTCCCCAATCTGAGGAGCCTGCCTTCGCAAACCTAAATTAGAATCACCAATTAAGATAGGTGTCTTTGGAAGCTTAGTTTTACGCCCATCCGGCAGCTCACTTTCCAGCAAAAAGCCACTTTCATTGAGATGTATATCAGTAAATAAGTCTTCTGGAGTAGCAATTCTAGCAAAAGGAATATCGGCTTCACTCATTTTTTGCTCCAATACAACAAAAGTATAGGAGGCAAGACATTTTTCAACCTCGGGTAGAAACCAATCCCTGTGATCTATCCTATCAGAATTGGTGGTAAGACGGACATCGTGTAGCCAATCTTCTTTTTGTAATGTTTCGCAAAATCTTTGCCAATGTTTTTCGCTAATGATGCCTATGAAGATGGGAATTTTATCTGCGGTATCAAAAATGCGATAAATACTCCAGGCGCTGACTCTGTCAGGCATTGGAGGAACTTTTGTCTGTGTAATGGCTCCATATGCCATGTGTTGGCCCATTAGGAAAGCTGTAGTTTCAAATAAGCTACTTTGGACGAATGTGCCTTTACCTGTTTTCGTCCTTTCTAAAATGGCTGCTAGTATACCTATTACACCAAACATACCACCTGTGATATCAATGACAGATGTACCTGCCCGAAGTGGGTCACCGGGCCTTCCGGTCATATATGCAAGGCCACCCATCATTTGCACCACTTCATCCATGGCATGCCTTTTTTCATAAGGACCCGGCATAAAACCTTTCAAAGAGCAATAAATCAATCTTTCATTTATTGCTGCCATTTCTTTATATCCAAAGCCTAGCCTATCCATAGTGCCAGGCCCAAAATTTTCAAGAATTATGTCTGATTCTTTAGCCAGTTTATATATGATAGCTTTACCTTGTTCTGATTTTATGTCTATGGCAAGACTTTTTTTATTTCTGTTAAAAAATGAAAAATAACCGGCCCCAAATCCTTTTAATCTCCTGGTATGATCTCCGGTTGGAGGTTCAATATGAATCACCTCAGCACCAAGGTCTGCCAAGATTACACCTGCGCACGGCCCCATTACCGCATGTGTAAATTCTAAAACTTTTAAATCTTTGAGTGGTAAGTTTGACATTTTGTAAATATAAAACAAAAAAGACCATTTTCTTAATTTGTTTAAAGAAAATGGTCTTTAATAATTATCGTTTAATTTTTAAAATGTATAGCTTGCGTAAATCAAGATTCTTCTCGGAAGTTGCAGGTATCCATGTGCATATGCACCTTGTAAGCTAGCCACTCCTTGTCTTCTACGAAGAAATGTATCGTTATCTGATGCACCCGCCACATTGACCAAGGCCTCAGCATTAGTTAAGTTCCTTGCTTGAACACCTATCTTTATGGTATTTGTCCCTAAAGGGATATTGCCATATAATCCTGCATTAATATTGATCAAAGATGGTAGCTCTAATATGTTTGTCGCATCTTGATATCTGTTGGTCACTATATTATATCCTAGATCAAGACCAAAATATTTGTGGGCATAATCAGCTACAAAGTTGAACATGAATTCTGGGACACCAGGAAGTTTTTTGCCTTTTAGATCAAGAGATCTTACCGTAGGACTTTCTTGTATTATCACATTACCAAATAGATTTTTTGTAGGGTCTGCCGTCGTTGATATTTTGAAATCAGTGAATTTGGCATTCTGATACGTAAGTGATGTGTTAAAACTTAAACCTTTGATCATAGAGGGGCGGTATCCAAGACTTATCTCAGATCCCATGATTCTATTACTTCCTAATGGTTTAGACTGTAAGATTCCATCTTCAAAAATGGCTGCTAATCGATTATTGATCTGAGTATGAAAGACAGCAAGGTCAAAGTTTAAATCACCAATTGTATTTCTATAACCTATTTCGCTGTTAAATATGATTTCATTTTTATTTATGCCCTTAGGAGCTCTCAGCAATGTACGATTTGTAGCACTTGTCCATTCTAAGGATGTGAAGGCTGTATAATCTGGCATACGGAATGCTCTGTTGATGTTACCATAAATAGCCGAATTTTCTGTCAATTGATAGTTTGCCCCGATAGTTCCCGACCAATCAGAGAATTTCTCAACACGTGTGAGCGCACTATCCGCAGGCAATTTAGTCTCTGACATGTCTATATTGAGGTCATCATACCTAAATCCAAGCAATACATTAAATTTTTCTCCAATTTTAATTTCATCCCCAGCATAGAATGCTCTGACGCTTTCTGTGTAATCGCCTCTACGAGTTATACCACCACTTTGTATAGGTAAATTGCCATCGGCACCAGCAACTATTGGTGCACCGGTAAATGCATTCTGAAGTCTCAGATCACTTTGTGTTGTACTACTACCATGTAATAAACTATAGGTAGTAGGTAATAAATTAATGCTAGAAAAATATAATCCAGCTGATAATTTATGTGACATACTACTTCCTCCTATTGATTTAGAGATCTTAAAATCATTGATAATTTCTTGGTCTCTGTTATCTCCATCTAAAAGAAGTCTCAGGACATTATTTGCATTGTAAAATGCAGGTAATGCGAATCCGTATTTTGTACCTGTTTCCATATCTTGGTATCTGATATGGTTTTCTATATCAAAACCGGCTCCTAAGTCATACCTAAGTCTTGCACCAGCGTGAAATCCTTTAGCATATGAACCGCCAGCCAATGCATCACCAAAATTTCTGATAATTTCCTTTCCACCTGCATCTCTAAGTGGTACTGGTACTGTTGGTGTTTTAACATTTCTTACGTTTATTCTGTAATTAATTTTACTGGCACCTGGAAAATTATAGGTATCCGTATTTTTCCAGCCTGGAGCCAATTTTAGCGTATTTGCGTCTACCGCTACATCAGCAAGGTTTTGAAAATTAAAATCAGCATACTGGCCATATACTCTGAAGCTACCTTTGTTTTTAGGAAATAGAAAATCCACATTTCCTCTGACTTGATACCCTTTATCATTATAACCGGTATTTCTAAAACCTGTATCATTTAGCTGCCAGCCACCTATATTAAATCGAACATTTTTTGATATAGGACCATTTAAGTTAAAATCAATTCTATGATTAAAGCCACCTTTATCCAAAATATCATTGTAATTAGTTAATCTTACTGATCCACCAAGTTTACTACCTCCCGTTTTGGTAATCATATTTATTACTCCTGCAGCTGCGCCCCTACCAAAAAGTGTTGCCGCAGAACCTTTTACCAATTCTACTCTTTCAATGTTGTTATCAAATCCAAATCCGTTTTCAGGTAATTTGCCTGGAGTTGCTAAGGTAGGTATTCCATCTAATAATACTGCTGTATATGCCATACCGCCAAGAGGTGTACCATCTGGAAATCCTCTTAATCTTATATTGTTTCTTCTACCTTGATTAGGGTTTACAAATACGCCTGGTACATTTTGTAGGGCTTCATTATATGACTCTGGTTTTAGGGATTCTAATTTTTTTGCAGTAACAGTTTCAACCGTAGCAGCAGCTACCAATTTTCTAACCGCTGATCTACTGGCAGTTACCACAATATCGTCCAAGATGGTCGCATCATCATTTAATGAAAGGACCAAATCGTTTTCATTTTTTATTGGTCTTTCAAAAGTAGTCATTCCTATAAATGAAACTACTAATACAGCATTTCCACTACTCACATTTAACGAAAAAGCACCATCAACATCAGTAACAGTACCATTTGATGTACCTTTTTCAACAATGCTTGCCCCAATGGCAGGACTATTATCGGGCATTTTTACATTACCTTTTACAGAGTATTGCGCAGTAAGGTAAAAACTGCAAAAAAGTAATACTACAAGAGATGCAAACTTTGAAGAAAATGAATGATTGACCATGACTATTCGTTTGATTTATGAAAAAATATTAGTTAAATGAGTTAACTACTTTGCAAATATAGTTAATCTGTTTAACTAAAAAAGAAAATCGATAAATAATTTTGATTTAGTTGTTACGAATGCATGAATGATTTTTGATTGCCACGAATGCACGAATGGTTTATTTTGGTTGCCACGGATGCACGAATGGTTTTTTTGGTTGCCACGAATGCACGAATGGTTTTTTT
>CAZBCV010000185.1:0-6286 GCA_964490495.1 uncultured Aureispira sp.
TCTTTTTTTAATACATGGGCTGTCCATTCAGGTTGTTCATGTTCTTCTTTGTAAGATAGCGCAAAATATTTGTGATGTACTACTTCTCCCATAGAAGATGGCAAGTAAGTCCGCAAAGCAAAAATTTCAGGATCGTCTATTACGTTTTCAATAGTAGTTCTATTGAGCCACTGTGGCGCCCACCACAATAGACCCATCACCAAAAGGCCCAAAAGAATAAAAAATCTAAATGCTATTTGAACTCCACCTCTTTGCCCTGAATGATTGCGTCTAAATTGTGCCATTTCGTTGGAGTTTTATTAAGTTTCATTCTTCTTTCTGACCATTTTGGGCAAGTCGCTCACCACCAATTGTACAGTGTCTTTAAGTTTTTCTTCCATTATGACGAGTTTACCAGTTTTTATATCATGAAGTACTGCTTCATTGAAGTGCCTGATTGTGATAAGTTCTAGATTTTCGTCCACTACTACCTTAAACTCCTGGCCCAACTCAAGTACAAACTGTCCTATTCTATCTTTTACAAAATTGACACACACAGAAAAACTAATGGCCGAGTTTTTCATCACATTGACCTTCAATCTATGCTTGGCTAATAATGAAAAAATTCGGCTCAAGTGATGCTCTGCCACAAATGAAAAATCATTGGTAGATATGTGGATCAATACTTGATGAGGCTCTATGACAATGACCGGTGGATAACTTAATTCTATGTCATCACATATTATTGTACCTTCCGATGTTGGCTCTCCAAAAGGTCTCACATAAAGGGGAATATTTTTATTTTGGATAGGTTTTATAGTTTTAGGGTGAATGACTTTTGCC
The DNA here is from genome assembly GCA_964490495.1 of uncultured Aureispira sp. GTDB lineage: Bacteria > Bacteroidota > Bacteroidia > Chitinophagales > Saprospiraceae > OLB9. Next base: position 823 of record CAZBCV010000185.1, read on the forward strand.
CCATAATATGTCATTTCTATAGCCTCTTTGTAGGTCAATCTTGGCATTTTAACAGCATTATCAAAAAGTCGGGGATCGCCTGTCAATACTCCCGGAACATCTTTCCATATGTGCATACTGTGCGCATCCAAACAATAAGCCAAAATAGCCGCTGTATAATCGGATCCTTCGCGCCCGAGGGTCGTTGTAAAATTTTCACTAGTACATCCAATAAATCCTTGAGTAACAATAGGATTGGAAGATTCGAGCAGGGGTTTAATAACTGCTTGACTATTGCTCACGGTTTCTGCCCATTGAATGCGTGCATCCCGATAGGTATTGTCGGTCAAAATGACACTACGTATATCGAGCCATGCTGCACCTGGAAGGAAACTTTTGAGGTAGTGACTCAAAATTTTGCTAGACGCCAATTCCCCAATAGATACGACTTGATCGTAAGTATAATCAAAATCTTCGTGGAGGCTGTCTTCGAGTACCCATTCGGCTTCTACAAAAATATCATTGACATCATCCAATACTTCTTGTGTACCTATACCCAATTCTCGGCACAACTCAAAATGTTTGTCTTTAATGTCTTGAAGCAAACGAGGAGCATTCCCATCTTCATTATACAAACTATTCACTACATTTTCAAGAGCATTGGTGGTTTTGTCCATGGCTGAAACTACTACAATGAGCTTTTCATTCATGAACTTTTTTACAATTTGACCTACATTTTCTATACTCTTTTTGTCTTTGATTGAGGCACCTCCAAATTTAAATATCTTCATTCGTATATATCCATTTTTTATAAGGAAGGGCAAAGATAACTAACAGAGTTGAGAATTAATGCTTGCCAATATACTTTTCCTAAAACTTGCGTTAAAATTATCCTTTTAGTCAACATATTTCGACAAAGTATTGTTAAAGGAAAGAATGATTTAGGTGAAAAATTATTCATTATAATCCATTTAATATTAACTCAATTTTCATGAATAATATCCAATCTGTATCTGTATTTTGTGGTTCATCTTTGGGGTCTGACGAAAATTTTTTCTTAGGTGCCGTGAGTACAGGAAAATATTTGGCAGAAAAAAATATAAAACTCATCTATGGTGGTGCCAAAGTAGGATTGATGGGGACAGTAGCCGACGCATGTCTCAAAAATGAAGGATATGTAGTGGGCGTCATTCCTGATTTTATCCAAGACAAAGAAATAGCTCACCCCGACCTATCGGAGCTTATCGTTGTAGAATCTATGCATGAACGCAAGACTGTGATGTACGATAACTCAGATGGCGCTATCATTCTACCTGGAGGATTCGGCACTTTAGACGAGATGTTTGAATTGTTGACTTGGGGACAATTGGGTTTGCATAAAAAACCCATAGGCGTATTAAATATCAATGGCTACTACGACAACTTATTGAAATTCTTAGACCATATGGTAGATTCAGGCCTGCTTCGCAAAGCTAATAGAGATATGGTCATTGAAGCTACAACTATAGAAGCCCTTTTTGAGAAAATGCTTCATTATGATGCTCCGAACAAACCTAAATGGATGGCAGGTAAAGAACAGGTTTAGTGCTTTGTAGCGGACCAAAAATAATCTGATTGCGTTCAATTTAGTTGAGCCTAAATTTTAATATTTGTTACAAATAATTTTTGCCCGCTATGAAAACCATTCATTCAACTAAAGTAAGTTAAAATCCCTTTCTGGCCATTCACATTTTTTGATATTTTTATGCCCAAATTTCCCTAACACATCACTCATCAATCAATTTTTCTTTGGCTGGTGCGCTGGCATGAAAATCTGATTGAATGATTTGTGCGTATTTATCTAAGAGTTCATGGATTTTAGAGGGGCTTTTTGACTCAAATATGAGGCCTACATGGTACTCCTTATTCATCCGCCACACAATTTCTTTGTCATGAAATGCGGACATATCTGGATTTTCAAATTTACTCAACGACACAATGATTCCTGCATAATTTTTTTTGATTTTGGGAAGTTTATATTTTTCTTTCCTACAATGTGCCGCTTCTATATGTGCCCATTCTTTCCAAAGATTGATACCTGTGGCAAACTCTACCATGTCAGACAAGTGCGCACCACCTACACGAGAGGCCGTTTCAAGGAAATAGAATTGGCCATTTTCTCGATTTTTGATAAATTCTGTGTGAGACGCACTGTACTGCATTCCAAAAGCTTTCATGACTTGTATATTTGCTGCTTTGAGTGCTTTATCATCTTCGGTTCCTTCTTCTATGGTCACGGAACGAAATATTCCACCCCCATGTGCCACTTCAAAAGGAGTGTCTAAATATCGACTAGCTTTTGCAAATATTACCTGACCTTCGGAAGTAAGGGCATCGACATGATAGACATCACCGGGAGCAAATTTTTCTAAAAGATATTCATGTCTTTCAGACCCCAAATAATCTAAATGTCCCCAAAGTTCTTCTTTTGAGTGTATTTTTTTTATTCCCGCAGCCGAGGCTTGCATTCGAGGCTTCACCAACCAAGGTGCAGCGACAGAATCAGTGAAACGGTGTATCTCTTCGTCATAAAACAATGATGTAAAAGCTGGGACATTTATTTCCTCTTCTTTTGCCTTGATGCGCATAGACAGCTTATCTCTAAAATATCGAGCCGTAGTATCTCCCATCCCAGGTATTCGAAAATACTCTCTCAAAAACGCCACTTGCTCCACATCAAAATCATCCAAAGCTACCAATATATCAAATTTTATAGAACGCATTTTGAATGAAAGTCCATCTAAAAGGTGTTTTAAGTTCCAATTGTTGGCTTTATCTGTCTCCATGTAAAACACATCATCAATATGACTCCACGGCCAGGGCTTTGATTCTAATTTTTTACTTGTGAGCAAATAAACATTATTGCCTCCTTCCTTGGCACCCACAAAAAAGTTTTCACCTTTGAAAAAACGACTTATACACAATATATTTAACGGTCTTTTATTGCTCATATGTTTTGTTATTTATAGGACAAAAGTAAAATATATTTGTACTTTCACCGTAAATATTTACGAAAAATTTTATTTTTTTTCTAAATATGATATAAATCAGGTGGGTATTATAAAATATTTAGTTTTTTTGGGCATAAATTTGGAATTGTATGGATGATTATTCAAAATTGCCCTCAAAAGAGAAGACCTTTAATGAGCTCCAAGATTATTTTTCGTCGGTGTATCATGATATTTTTGATAATGATTTGGCGCATAAATCTATTGTTGTTATTCCTAGTTTGACTTTGGATAGGAAATTGCTTTCGAAAGTAAAAGGTCATTGTCACTACGAAGAACGTATGTTATGCATGTTGATGTTGCTTAAAATGCCTAACACACGAGTAACTTTTGTCTCAAGTATTCCTATTTCTCCCACCATCATTGATTATTACTTACACATGCTGCCAGGCATTACTTCTCGTCATGCCCATGAAAGATTAAAAATTATGCATTGTTATGATGGAAGGGATATTTCATTGACACAAAAGATATTAAAAAGGCCGCGCTTGATAGAAAGAATAAAAAAGTCAATGGGCGACCCTCTAAATACTCACATTATATGTTTTAATGTGACGAAGTATGAAAAAAAATTAGCCCAAAAACTTCAAAGTCCCATTTATGGATGCCCTCCCAAATTGAACTATTTGGGGTCCAAAAGCGGTTGCAGACAGCTATTTAGAGAATGTGGCATATTATTTCCTCAAGGCTTCGAAAACCTAAAAAATGAAGAGGATTTAATCCACAATATACAAATCTTGCGTTCCAATCACCCAGATTTGAAGAAAGTAGTCATCAAATTAAATGAAGGTTTTTCTGGAGATGGTAACGCCATATTGAAACTACCCGAAGACCCTAAGGATATGAGCGGAGAAGACTGGAAAAAATACATAGAAAGTCATATAAAAATAGTAGCAAAGGATTTAAGCTACCATACCTACATCAAAAAATTAAATAAAATGGGGGGCATTGTGGAAGAATTTATTCTTTCAGATATTATAAAATCACCTTCTGTTCAGGTAAGAATCAATCCAACAGGTGGGATAAAAATCATTTCTACCCACGACCAAATTTTAGGAGGCGAGAGTGATCAAGTCTATCAAGGGGCTGTATTTCCCGCTGATAATGCGTATGCTCAGGAAATATCTCAGATATCCTATCAAGTAGCTGAAAAGTTGAGAGACCTTGGTGTGATAGGTCGATGGGGATTGGATTTTATGAGTGTATATAAAAATGGAAAATGGTGGCATTATGCCATAGAAATCAATTTGCGTAAAGGCGGAACAACCCATCCCTTTTTGATGTTACAGTTTTTGACTGGTGGTGACTATGATGCCGAAAAAGGAGAATATTTCCTTCAAGATGGGCAAAAAAGGTATTATTTTGCAACCGACAATTTACAAAATGACCAATATAAAGGTTTGACTCCAGTAGATTTGTTGGATATTATTATTAGACATGGATTGCATTATGAACATAGCCAACAAAAAGGAGTTATGTTTCATTTGATCAGTGCATTATCCGAATACGGAAAATTAGGCTTAGTTTGTATAGAAGTTTCTAGAGAAGCGTCCATTGAATTGTATCATAAAGTGGTGGGCATCATTAATAAAGAAATGGGTGTCATTGAGTAATTCGGCTTAGGAAAGTTATTTAAAATTACTTTTATAGATATTTTAACATAAATTTGTGAATTTAAAAATAAGCGATTTTTAATGGATATGCGTTATTAAGGTGTATATTTGTGCGTTTTTTTGAATATAAAAATTTAAGATGTTAAGAATCATATACATATTCTTTATGCTTTTGATATTGAGTCAAAGTATCATTGCCCAAAAGTTTGGAATAAGAGCTGGCCTCAATTATAATCGATTTTTAGGCCCTTTAGAAAATAATGTTAGTGAAACCCATAATTTATCTAGTGGTTTTCATTTTGGAATAAATTATCAATACAAATTGGCTGATAAATTATTTATTTCTGCAGAAGTGTCTTTTATCCAAATGGGATCAAGGCACAGTGTTACAGGCGATGCTTACTATAAAGTACCCAAAATAAAAGGGTTCGACTATAAACTTTTTACAGAATTTGACTATCAAAAAGGTTTTTTGGATTATAACATCAAAGTATCTAATGCATATGTTTCCATCCCCATCATCATGCAGTTTAAACCTCATAAAAGCATAGAAATTGTGGCGGGTGGATACTTTGGTTTTTTAGTTTCCCCAAGGGGTAATGGTACGCTATATTTTGATCAAAACAACAAAAGGATAAAACTTAAGCATACACTCATTCACAACTACAACACTGATAATGCGCGAGCTACTGGAGGCGCCAATCAACCATTTGCACGAGATAAACCTGGCGCAGCAATATTCCTTGGAGATGAAATTATTAATTTGCCTGAAGAAACTGGAGCTTATTATTTTTACCTTGACGAAGAAAAGGAAGGAAGACTTTA
>CAZBCV010000186.1:0-6085 GCA_964490495.1 uncultured Aureispira sp.
ACCATCCTCAGTTGCTAGATGGCATTGAGGAGGAGTTTGCGAATCAAACGGGAATTTCAGAAGACTATGTTCAGAATCGTCTGCCTAAGGTGATACAGGCAGAAGCTGATGCTGCGTTGCAGAAAATTTTAGATTGGCAATAATGTTCGTCTTTAGCACCCTCCAGGTCGGCTCCGTCGTGATTTTGAGGTGTGATCTTCCCCCGAAGTAGTGGACAGTGAACTTAAGCTGCGACAGTGAGGCAGAGCCGTGATGATTCAGGTAGAAGCCCGGTTTCTTTGCGCTTTGGGTTGCTGCCAAAAATGAACTGATCGTGAAGAATAACGGTGTAAATGGGGATACGCCTATCAGAGGTCGGCTAAAATCGCAGCTATTGGGGAGTTGGCGGGGTTGAGCGGGCGAAATGCGCCTTGAAGCCAGACCTATGAACCAGATTTTAGAGTTGTCTGTGAAGGAAAGGATGACCCCATGGGTGATGCCCCAACTCCGGTAGGCCCAAATGACTGGGTAGCTGAGCGCTTAGCGGAAATTGACCGCATTGCCGATGCTTCTGAGCAAGTGAAAGCGTTGGTTGAGTTGGCATCTAAGTTATTGCCTTCTCCTTCAGATGTGTTTCACCAGGCCCTTGCCGCCGCTGACAAAATTACGGATGATGCCGCCAAAGCCCAGGCATTAAGCGCAATCGCCCCCCACTTGCCTGAATCTGAACAACGGGCTGTGCTGGATCGCGCCCTTATTGCGGCTGATAAAATTCAGGATGACTACGACAAAGCCAAAACCCTAAATACAATCGCGCTCCACTTGCCCACTGTTAACCAAAAAGCTGTACTGGATCGCGCCCTCGATGCCGCCGATACCATTCAGGATGACAGCTCCAGAGCTAAGGCTTTAAGCACAATTGCCCCCTACTTGCCTGTATCTGACCAAAAGACCGTGTGGGAGCGCGCCGTTGCTGCCGCTGAAGCCATCCAAGATGATCCCTTTAGTTCCAAAGCCGAGGCTCTAAGTGCGATCGCGCTCCACTTGCCCGCGTCTAATCCAAGGTTGTGGGAGCGAGTCCTCGCCGCCGCTGAAGCCCTTCAGAATGACAAATCCAGAACCCAGGCTTTAAGCACGATTGCGCCCCACTTACCCGCATCTGACCTAATGTGGGAGCGCGTCCTCGCTACCGCTGAAGCTATTCGAGATAACGGCTATAGAGCCAAATCTTTAAGTGCGATCGCCCCCCACTTGCCCGCATCTGCTCAAAAGGCTGTGTGGGAGAGCGCCCTTGCTGCCGCCGAAGCGATCCAGTATGACCCCTTCGGTTTTAAAGCCAACGCCCTATGTGCGATTGCGCCCTACTTGCCTCCATCTGGCCTAATGTGGGAGCCCATACTTGCTACCGCTGATACTATTCAAGATGGCGGATCCAAGGCCCAAGCTTTAAGTGCAATTGCGCCTCACTTGCCTACATCTGCTCAAAAGGCTGTGTGGGAGCGCGCCCTCACTACTGCTGAAGCCATTCGAAGTTATAGCTCTAGAGTCCAGGCCTTAAGTGAAATCACACCTCACTTGCCTACCTCTGACCCAATGTTGTGGGAGCAAACCATCACTATCGCTGAAGCCATTCAAGATGACAGATTCAGAGCCTTTGCCTTAAGTGTGATCGCCACCCGCTTGCCCGTATCTACCACAGTGTTGTGGGAACGTGCCCTCGCTACTGCCAAAGCTATTAGAAATGATGGACCTAGAGCCCTGGCCTTAAATATCATCGCATCCTACTTGCCTACCTCTGGCCAAAAGGCAGTGTGGGAACGCGCCCTCGTCACCGCTGAAACCATTAAGGATGACAAATCCAGAACCCGGGCTTTAAGCACGATTGCGCGCCACTTGCCCACCTCTGCCCAAAAGGCTGTGTGGAAGCGTGCCCTTACTGCCGCTGAAGCCATTAAGGACGACAGCTCCAAAGCCCGAGCTTTGAGTATGATCGCGCCCCACTTGCCCACCTCTGCCCAAAAGACTGTGTGGGAGGACGCTCTCGCTGCCGTTGAAACCATTAAGGATGACAAATCCAGAGCTCAAGCTTTGAGTATTATCGCGCCTCACCTACCCATCTCTGACACATCGTTATGGAAACGTGCACTCACTACTGCTGAAGCTATTCCGGATGACCGCTTCGGCTCTAGAGTTCAGGCTTTAAGTGCGATCATGCCCCATTTGCCCACCTCTGATCAAAAGGCTATGAGGAAGCGCATACTCGCTACCGCTGAAGCTATTCAAGATGACGGATTCAGAGCCCGAGCATTAAGTATGATCGCGCCCCATTTGCCTGCGTCTGCTCAAGAGGCTATGTGGGAGCGCATCCTTACTGCTGCTGAAGCCATGCAGTATGATCCCTTCGACATCAGAGCCAACGCATTGTCTGTGATCGCGCCTCAAATTAGTCAGAGCAACCTTAAACGCTTTTTAGAAGCATCTTTTAACCTGCGTGATGCGGCTGAGACACTTGCTTCCCCAGCCACTCGCCTTACCAAAGACTTTCTACAGCTTTACCCTAGCAGCAAACACTCCACCGCCCTCAACATCGTTAAACACATTTCCGACAATGCCGACAAAACGAAATTCCTCAGTGCTCTCATTCCTCGCCTCGCCGTCGGCTTACTGCCCAATGCCCTGCGCCTCATTCAAGAAACTTTTACCGCAGATCGCTACCGCACCGAAACCCTTAACAACCTCGTTGCTTACTTACCCATAGATCAAACTCCAGAAGCGCTCGACCTCATTGATCAATCCATTAAAAACCCTTACTACAAAACAGCAGCACTGGTAGAGCTCATTCCGCTTTTACCCAATGAGTGCTGCGACGCAGTTCTAAATTTACTTGAAGCTAAACTTGTATTGCCCCAATACCGCGCCAGCATTTTACAGGCCATTGTCAAAGCTTTAACTACCCCAGAAAAAATAGATAAATTAACCTCAGTCACCTCAAAATCCTATTCAGAAGTAGCCCCAGCTGATGAGGATTTCCTCTCCACTTATCAACACCTAGTTAGCCGCACTCTCAACCTCACTTACCAGCTTCAAGAGCCAAAACGAGACGACTTTTATTACGAGCGAGCCGCCTCCAGCATCTTCAGCCAGCTTGCCCCAGTACTCAAGCATCTAGCAGAGCCAGAGCAGACAGCCGTGTTAGCTGCTGTCACAGAGCTTAAAGACCCAGGCTATCAAGCAGACGTAGTAATCGCCCTAGCCCCCCACTTCAAACCCTTCGTCTACGAGACCTTCTTCACACCCCCCACAGGCGACGACTACTGCGACCTACTCCGCATCAAAATTCAACTCGCCATCACCGACTCACCCAATCCCCAAGATTTACGCCCCATTGCCGACCAACTCAACGACAACCAAACCCCTTACATCAAAAGCCCCTATCGCAACGCCGAGGCTTGGGTAGAGCTTGCCAGTCATCCCGCTGGCAAAAGCCACCAAACAAAAGCCCTGCGAGCCATTCAAGAGCTCCAAAACAATGCCTACCTACAGACCCAATATTTGCAGCGCTTAATCCCTCACCTGGCCTACCAGCAACGCCTCGAAGCCGCCAACATCATTAACGACATCGGCGACCCCTACCACCAGGTCAGTGCGCGCATTGCCCTTGCCCGAAAGTTCCCCGAGTCTGAGTTTTTTAACCCCGCCCGTGACGGTGCCCTGGCGCTCACACCGAAAGAAGAAAATAAAGTTGATAAAGAAAAAGATGATAGTGAGAAAGCTCAGGATCTGGCTCTATTGCGCAAAGGTCAAGTTCAAACAATTCAACAGCTTAGTACCCTGGCTATCGACATGCCAGAGCTGCTGCCCAGAATCATCAACTTAGCTGAGACTGCTGACACTTCAAGGAACATTAATCGCTACAGCATTCTCGCCGCCCTCTCGCCCCATCTCCCCATGCGCATCAACCGGGAGGTAAAACGAACATGGGGCCTCAGCAACACCATTACCGACGACCTTTGGGATCGCGCCCTATACCTCCTTGCCCGTAGCTACCGCGATGCCCTGACCGGTGGCAGCCTGCGCAACGAATCGGCCCAAGACAAAGATTATCTCAACCTTCAAGACGAGATTAAATCTCTTTCTGGGTTGCTGCTTATGCGCGACCTAGAGCCACCTATGACCGTCGGCATTCTTGGCGGTTGGGGCGGCGGCAAATCTTACATCATGCACCTCATGCAGCAGCGCATGACTGATGTACGCAGCCGCAAAGTTGACCCAGCCATCGAAGCCTGGAACCCCGACCCCAACCACGAAAAGCTCTCCCCCTACGTCGGCCACATTTACCAAATCAAATTCGACGCCTGGACTTTTGCCAAGTCAGACCTCTGGGCCAGCCTGATGCAGACCATCTTCTTCGAGCTAAATCGGCAAATTTCCCTCGAACAGCAGCTTGCGAAAGTCCTAGCAGGAGAGTTCGACGATGATAAAAAGGCAGAAGCAGAAGCCGCCAAAGCAAAAGTCTTGTGTGAATCTGGCCCATATTGGTCAGCCCTCTACAAAAGCAGCGAAGAAGACAAGCAGTACTATCTTGAGAAAGTCTTAGACCCAAAACACTTTAAAGCTCTCCAGGATTCTAGCCAGGGTGAAGATAATATTCTCTGGGACGAGTTTCTCAAGCAGCAGTACGGCAAAACCAAAACCGCATCTAAAAAGCAACTAGCCGAGCAAGAAAAACTTCGATCACAAAAAGTAGCCGAAGAAGAAGCATTAAATGAAAAGCTTGATGCGATTGAAGCAGAAATAAAGGAGAACGAAGCCCACCAGGAAGCAAGAGAACAGGAGCTAAGAGATGCAGCGTCTCACGAAGTCGCACAAGCCATAGACTCTGCCCTAAGAATCTCCAAGATTATTCTAATCCAGCGATTGGGCGAGCCAGTCTTTGAGGCAATTGAGGAGCAGGTCTACGCCGCCCTCAAAAACCAAAATGTTGATACTGAAAACCTTCAGGAGGTTGAAAGCTCGGCGCGAGCAGCAGTTACCAGCATTCTAGAGAAAGGTGAAGTCAAAGTTTCAGGCGAAACAGTCCACCTGGCTCGAAGAGCGTTATGGCAATGGTTGCTGAAAAACGTCTGGGTTGTTGTAGGGTGTGGAATTTTAGGCCTTCTGTCGTTTACCTTACCGATCATTTTTGGGTTGCCCCAATTTAATAATATTGGGGCTCAAATTGCTGGCCTCATTGTTCCACTAGTGCCTGCCATTGGCCTAGGTCAAAAGCTACTCAACTCCAGCCAAAAATGGTATGGGCAGGTAGTCACGGTCTTGTCAGAGTATGGTGAGCAAGAAGAAGACTTTCACAAAAACCAACAACTAGAGACCGAAAAAGTCCTAGAAAAACGACTTGTCCAAGATAAACAATTAAAGGAATGGTCAAATCAAGCTGGCGATCTGGAAACCCAGAAGAGCCTACTTGTCGAATCTCTAGCTGCTCTAGAGACAGAGAAAATAGCCTTAGATCAAGCCATTCAGGAAACGGGAGAGTCTTTGCCAGAGGATATCTACGGGTCTTTGAGTAACTTTGTCAAATTGCGTACCCAAGACAACAGCTACGACAAGCAGCTCGGGCTCATGCACCAGGTTAAAGAAGACCTTTGGAAGCTGAGCAACAGCCTCTTACCCCCAGCTAACGCGACTGACCTCGAAAACAAAATTGACAATCTCAAAAAGGTCTTTCCCCGAGGCCCAGCCCGCGTTGTCGTCTACATCGACGACCTCGATCGCTGCCCCCCTCGTCGCGTCGTGCAAGTCCTCGAAGCCGTTCAGCTCTTGGTCAAAACCCCTCTCTTTATCGCCGTCCTCGCCATCGACGAGCGCTACATCACCCGCGCCCTAGAGCAGTTTTACAAAGGCGTGCTGCTGCGTCACGGCAGCCCCTCAGGCACCGACTACCTCGAAAAAATCATCCAGCTCCCCTACCGGGTGCGACCCATCATGGCCGACACCCTAGAAACCTATTTGCGATCGCAGGTCGTCATCCAAGACAACGCCACTGGCGGCACTAAATTCAGCGAGTTCAGCCGTCAAGAGTTCAAGATGCTGGTCGATTGCTGCCAGC
>CAZBCV010000187.1:0-5979 GCA_964490495.1 uncultured Aureispira sp.
TTCTAACTTAAAAAAAAGTCTCACAGATTTATCGGATTTCGCAGATGATATTACTTTTCTAACTTCTAATTTCTAACTTCTAATGCTGATGATTCTTCATGTATTTAAATCGCATCAATTGTGCATAGTTGTTTTGAAGCAACCAGTCCGTGACACCATATAGACATCCTGCTGCTTCGTGATCTGTAAAATTATGTTCTATAAATTCAGAGTATTCGTCATTGATATCGATATCTACACGCATATCATTTGTATCTTGATTGATGTCAAATTTTACTACGCCATCTACTAAGGTCATTTGTGGAACAGTATAAATTGATAGTGGATGACCTTTAAAAATAGCAATATCTGCATCCTTACCTACTTCGAGAGAGCCTACTCTTTTATCTATACCTAATTGAATAGCGGGATTGATGGTGATAAGGGCCAAAGCTTCATCATCTGTTAAATCGCCATACCTTTGTGTTTTTCCAGCTTGGTGATAGAGATGTCTTATGAAATCTCCGGAGTCGGAATTGATAGATGTGACTACACCATTTTTAGTAAGGATAGCCGCATTATAAGCCGTAGAATAATACACTTCAAATTTGTAAGCCCACCAATCTGCAAATACAGAAGCAGTTGCGCCAAATTGGGCCAATTCAGGTGCTATTTTGAAGCCCTCATTCACATGCTGAAAACAAACTCTGTCTATTCCAAAATCTTTCAATACATTCATCAACATCAAAATCTCATCTGCTCTGTAAGAGTGACAGTGTATAATGATATCTCCTTTCAGTATGTCGGCAAGAGTCTCAAGCCTTAAATTGTATAAAGGAGGCATTTTGGATTTTTGTGTTTTATAATCCTCCCAATTATTTAAATATACTTGAGCTTCTTTAAAGGATTCTCTAAAGACTTGTTCTACACCCATTCGGGTATTGGGTACGATGTTTCTTCCTTCTCCATGTACTCTTATTGGGTTTTCGCCCAATGCAAACTTAATAGTTCTTGGCGCGCCTTCCATACGGAGTTCATCAGGATTATGAGTACCATACCTGTGCTTAATGGTCTCACATTGCCCTCCGATAGCATTGGCAGAGCCGTGCATTGCGTGAGATATTGTGACACCACCAGCCAATGCTCTGTAAAGAGAAATATCGTAAGGATTGAGAGCGTCTCCAACGTTTACTTCGGAGGTCACTGGCGATGACATTTCATTGACCACATCTAGAGCTATATGCGAATGTGCATCTATAATACCAGGCATCACATACAGCCCTGTGGCATCTATCACTTGCACATTATTGCTAGTCATTAAGTCTTTTCCAATATCTATGATTTTACCATCTAATATCAATATGTCAGAATTTATCAAGCTTCCCTTGGTGACTGTGAGCAATGATCCATTTTTTATGAGTAGTTCTTGGGTATGTAAAGGCGTTATGAGTCCAATCATAATAAATGTCAACATTCCATAAACCGCACTTCTTTTATTTATCGATAAGTTTAAAAGCATATTTTTTTTTGTTTGAAAGTTAATTAATTAAAATCCGGCCCTTTAACGAGTTGACCTTTTATTGGAAAAGAGCCGAAGTCACCTACAGTGACGGAACCTTTAAAACTATTCTTTTCTAGTGTTAAATTATACTCTAAATTGATTTCTTGGCCCAAATGCATCGTAGTTGAAAACTCCATTTTATTGCCTTCAACAAAAACATCTTTTGCTACTAGTTTGTCAGGAGTATCATCGCTTGTTATTTCTACTACATAGGTATTAGCCTCGTTTTTAATGTTAAGCTTTCCACCTCTTTGATTACCCATCATTTCGATTTTATATGACCATTCACCCAAATACTTATTGTCTTTGATTTCAGAAGCTTTTTTCTTGGATTGTGCTTCCATTTTGAATGGTTCACCATCTACGAATACATATTTTATTTGGGCTGTTTTTTCAAACATAGATTTATCGAAAACAACAAGATGGGCCATTTTTCCTGTTTCTACTGTACCCACTCTATTGTCTATATCCAATAGTTTTGATGGGTATGTGGTCAATGCTTTTAGAGCGGCTTCTTGTGACAGACCTTGTTCAACCATTGTCCTAATATTTTCTAATACTTTGTCGGCTTTTGCACCTTCAAAAGCGAAGCCAAATTCCACACCAGCTTTTTCTAACATGGCTGCCTGCTGATAATGCAGGGCCAACGTACTGTCTTTTAAGATATTAAATTTTTGGTGTGCAATATCTACTATTTTGGTGGTGTCATTTTTAGTGGTATCTTTTTTCCATTCTGGAAGGTCAAGGGACAATAAAAGTCCTGCATTTGATTTTGTAATTTCATCTGTCATGTGCCATGCTTGTTGGACATTGGCCAAAATGATTTTGAAGTTGAGTTTTTTCTGAAGGTCCAACATTCTGTGTATATCTTTGGTTTGTGAGGCAGGCACAATTATTGGCATTTGCCCTTGAGTACAAGGATAGAATTCTGTCAAAGCTTGGGGATAATTTGGGCGAGGCATGCCATTTGGATTTAGATTGTAGGATAGGTGATATTGCCCAGCAAGTGCAGCATTTTTGTAAATCTCTTGAAACTTTGATATCACTCCAATGATGGTAGAGGGGAATTGTCCCGATGCTGTCTTAAGGTGAAAATGCTGTGCGACACCACTTCTTAATATTTGCGTTTCCACATGTTTGTCGCCCAGAGCAATGATATCACTCTTTCCAGATATCATACCACCACGAGGTATGACATGCGATATAGTGACGCCTATATTTCTAAGATTGGATACAGACTTATCAGTCGAGACAAATTTATCTTTGGCGTGCAGATGGGGTGTGACACCTATGGCTTCATACTCATTGAGATTGTTATTCTCTTTTTTGTCCGGTTCTTTGACTTCCACTTTGACTATTCCTGTGTGTGAATAGCCATCTATAAAACCCGCATAAACATACATACTATCCGCATCTATTATGGTGGCATCAAATGGTGTTTTGATATTTGTGCCTACTTCTTGAATGAGGCCATTTCTAATCAATACATTTTGGTTCATCATTATTTTTCCAGGTTGCGGAACGACATGACAGTTTTTAAGCAAATAAGTATTGCTGAAGGGTTTAGGCGCATTGCTGACTTGAGAAATACCTTTGTTTAAGAACATCATTCCCAAAATGATAATTACAATTAATTTTCTCAATGAGCGGTGAGGCCTATAGGTGCATGTGTCCATAATATCGTTAATAAGTATAAAAAAAAATACCTCATTGTTAAATAACGACACAATTTAAGGACATTCAGAAAATTAGGCAAATAAATAGTGAAATTTTGGTAAAAAATCTATAAATTTATCCATATTGAAAAAATATATAGGGTACATTACATTCTATTCATCATTTCATCCACCAATTCTCTTGCCTTCATCATATCATCATGCATCAATCTATCTTCTTCAAGTATGGGAATTCTACTTCTCAATTCAGAATGGAATTTTTCCAAAACATCAGATGTTTTAGTAGGACGTCTAAAGTCAAGTGCTTGAGCTGCGGTCAACCACTCTATAGCCACTAGTGATTTTAGATTTGAAAGAATTTTCATTATTTTTGTACCAGCATTGGCAGCCATACTTACGTGGTCTTCTTGGCCTTTGGATGACACAATGGAGTCTATGGATGCAGGGGTACAATATTGTTTAGATTGGCTCACAATAGATGCTGCTGTATATTGAACTATCATAAAACCTGAGTCTAGTCCCGGGTATTTAGTAAGAAAAGCAGGTAAACCTCTATCTCCATTGATGAGCTGATAGACTCTGCGTTCGGAAATACTGCCTAATTCTGCTAAAGCGATGGCCATATAATCTAAAATCAATGCCAAAGGTTGCGCATGAAAATTACCACCACTGAGAATTAAGTCAGCTTCGTCAAAGACCATAGGATTGTCTGTCACTGAATTGATTTCAGTATTGATGACATCTAAAGCATGCGCCAAAGCCTGATAGGAAGCTCCATGTACTTGAGGTACGCACCTAAAAGAGTAGGGGTCTTGAACACTTGTTTTGGGCAGCTGCCGCATAGGGCTATCTTTTAAGTAGTCATATATAGCACTGGCTGTAATTTTTTGACCGTAATGAGGCCTGACATTATGTAAAAGCTGATTATAAGGAGAAATATCACATTGGAAGGCCTCCATAGACAAGGCCGCTACTTGGTTGCATAGGTGGAATAGAGACATACCTTCTACGGCAGCATGGATAGCATGAGCCAAAGAAAATTGAGTGCCGTTCAGTAAAGCCAAACCTTCTTTTGAAGTCAAGGTGATAGGTTGAATATTAGTTTGTACTAATACTTCTTCTGCGGGTCTAATAGCTCCTTCAAAATATACTAAGCCTTTACCAAGAAGTGGCAAACTCATGTGGGCTAAAGGTGCTAAATCTCCCGATGCGCCAAGAGAACCTTGTTCATATATGACTGGAATAATATGCGCATTGAATAATTCAATTAATTTGTCAATCAATTCTAGTCTTACTCCGCTATATCCATGAGATAAATTGATAATTTTTAGAAGCAAAATTGTTGTACACATCTTTTCAGGAAGTATATCGCCCATGCCACATGCATGAGAAAGCACAAGATTTTCTTGCAGTTTTTCGAGATTTTCTTGTGAAATTTGAACATTACAAAGTGAGCCAAAACCTGTATTGATACCATAAATTATTTGGGTTTTGTCTGAGATTTTGGCATCTAAATAAGTGCGGTTCTTTTGGATTTTTATTTTTACGCTTTCAGATAATTTTACATGAGAACGAATACGCACATGATTGTAAATCTCAAAAGCATTAAATGGCTTTTCGGTTATCTCAATATAGCTCATTTTAGAAAAGGTTGTAGGGTTAGGTTAGGTAAAAAAAAAGGCATCTACCCGAAAGAGTGACACCTTTTTTTAATTTTTATAGGATAGTTACTTTACAGAATCTACCACTGCTTTGAAAGCATCAGGATGATTCATTGCTAAATCTGCTAACACTTTTCTGTTTAGTCCTACTTCTTTTGAGTTAAGAGCGTGGATAAACTTAGAGTAACTCATACCGTGCATTCTTGTAGCGGCATTTATTCTCGTGATCCACAATCTTCTAAAAGCTCTCTTTTTAGCTTTACGGTCTCTGTATGCATACTGAAGTGCTTTTTCAACAGCGTTTTTGGCCACTGTATAGACCTTACTTCTTGCTCCAAAATAACCTTTGGCAGCTTTTAAGATTTTTTTTCTGCGGGCTCTTGAAGCCACTGCGTTTACCGATCTAGGCATAATTATTGGGTTTTAGTACAATACAGGGAGTGATGACTCTTTGGCCTGTATTCTCGTTAAAAAATAAAATTTTACTTACAAAGCAATCTTAATACTCTAGGTTGGTCTGCTTCATTCACCAAAGTCATACCCGCCAATCTTGTTTTGGCTTTGTTGGACTTTTTTCTGAGTAAGTGACGTGCACCTGACTGGAATCTTTTGACTTTTCCAGAACCTGTTAAAGTAAATCTCTTTTTCGCACTTGAATGCGTTTTCATTTTTGGCATATCAAAAAAATTTAAGGCCGCAAAGGTAATAATAAATTACTTTACACCCATCAAAATCAATCAATTATTTTTAAAATAACTATTTTTTCTTTTTCGGAGAAATCATGACTATCATCCGCTTACCCTCTAACTTAGGTAATTCTTCGGCTGCGCCATATTCTTCAAGTTCTTTAAGAAACTTTAATAATAATAGCTCTCCTCTATCTTTAAAAACGATGGCTCTACCTTTAAAGTGTACGTATGCTTTTATTTTTTCGCCGTCTGACAAAAATTTTATAGCGTGTTTGAGTTTGAAATTAAAGTCGTGATCATCAGTATTAGGGCCAAACCTAATTTCTTTGATGACGGTTTTGGCCGTTTTGGCTTTCAATTCTTTGTCTCTTTTCTTTTGGTCATAGACAAATTTTTTGAAATCAATGATCTTA
>CAZBCV010000188.1:0-5893 GCA_964490495.1 uncultured Aureispira sp.
TCCTTTTTCAATTCCTTTTTCAATTCCTTTTTCAAAACCTTCTTTTCTTTCTTTTTGCAATAAATATTGTTCTGTTCCCATGGGATATGTTTTACCAGTTAAATTTACTAATTTTTGTTCAAACTCAAATGAGTCACTCTGTTCTAAACGTACATAGTACTTCAAAAAGTTCAGCAAATGTCGGATTTTTTTCTTTGTTATACCTTTTTCAAAAAGATTTTTTGCTAATTCCAACTTTAAATCTATGAGTTCTTTACTTTTTAGCTTGCCTTTTTTGATTTCGAGTAAGGCCGTGAGTATGATAATTGAAAATGGATTCTCACTTTTTCTCAATAAGTTTTCATCCTGAACTACGATTTTGTAGGTATTGAATTTATAGCATAAAGATGTCCCTAAAAATTCAGACTTAAATTCAGTAGGATGATAATTCACATTATTATCAGTAAAAATAGCCCATGCTGTGATGTCGTGTTGGTATCTATCTTTTATCCTATAATAATAGGTAAACATTCTTTCTTCAAAATTAGTATCGCGATAACCCTGGACTTCAACATGAACCAAAATCCATTTTTCCATTCCATCTCTTAGATGTACCTTGACCAACTTATCTACATATTTAACATGAGAACCTTCGTCAGGCGGAAATAATTCTTCTAATTCTTTATCTAAAAATTCAAATCCTCGTGAGATATCGAAAATTTGGTCTGCATCATCGTAAAAAAATTGCAGAAAATCATCAAAAACATCTTCTAAAATAGCTTTCCAAAGTAAGTCATCACGTTTCATCAATGGTTATTAATAATTTTGATTGATTTAAAAAATTAACATAGATATCTCTATTACACTGATACCTCCGCTTTAATATGAGGATGTGGATTATAATTTTCAAGTGTAAAGTCTTCAAATTTAAAGTCAAAAATGGATTTAACATCTGGATTGATATGCAGCGTAGGCAATGGCCGACATTCTCTAGTCAATTGGAGTCGAGCTTGATCTAAATGATTTTTATACAGATGCACATCGCCAAAAGTATGAATAAAATCACCCACACCTAAACCACAAACTTGAGCCACCATCATGGTGAGTAATGCATATGAAGCTATATTGAAAGGCACACCCAAAAAAGTATCCGCTGACCTTTGATAAAGTTGACATGATAATTTTCCATTGGCAACATAAAACTGAAACAAACAGTGGCAAGGTGTCAAAGCCATGTCGTCAAGTTCGCCCACGTTCCACGCGTTGACTACCATTCGACGAGAGTCAGGATTGGTCTTTAGGGTATGTATCAATTGAGTAATTTGATCAACAGTTTCTCCATTGGGTTTGGTCCAGGAGCGCCATTGTTTACCATACACAGGCCCCAAGTCCCCGTTTTTGTCGGCCCATTCATTCCATATTCGAACTCCATTATCTGTCAAATATTTTATGTTAGTATCCCCATTCAGAAACCATAGTAGTTCGTATATAATGGATTTCAAATGAAGTTTTTTGGTAGTCAACATAGGGAAACCCTCATTTAGATCAAATCTCATTTGATAACCAAAAACACTAATGGTGCCCGTGCCCGTTCTGTCAGTTTTGGTGACACCGTCATTTAAAATATGTTGCAGTAAGTCGTGATATTGCTTCATCTTCGAACGAATTTATTTTGCCAAATCATGTCCATAGGCTGCCATTGCTGCTCCTATCAAACCTGCATTGTTTTGGAGAGCAGCCGGCTCTATCCTAGTAGGTACGTTTAAATATTTTCCATAATTTGAATACTCTTTGCTCACTCCCCCACCCAATATTATAAGATCAGGATTGAGCAAAAGGCTCAAATGATTGAGATATACATCCAATTCCTTAGCCCATGCTTTCCATGACAATTCCTTAATCATACGAGCTGAGTTTGAAGCATACTTTTCAAAAACCGACTTCTTGTATTTAAGATGACCCAATTCTGTATTGGTCAATAATTGTCCGTTAAAAAATATCGCTGAACCAATACCTGTCCCCAAAGTGATACAAATGACTAATCCCTGTTCGCCTTTTCCTTTGCCATATGTCATCTCTGCTATTCCAGCTGCATCGGCATCATTGACCACTGTCACATCGCATTGAAGAGCGTCGCTAAAAGACTGATTAATGGGATATCCTATAAATGCTTTATCGATGTTACTTGCAGTCATAGATAGTCCATTTTTTATGACAGATGGGAAGCAAATGCCTATTTTATTGTTTTTCCATTCAAAATGTAAAACAGTTGATTTTAAACATTCAATGATGGCTTCGGGTGTGGCTGGTGTTGGAGTTTTGATTCTCAATTTGTCATACAATACATTGCCTGTATTCATATCTACAACATTGGATTTGACACCTGTTCCGCCAACATCTATACCTAATATTTGCATAATATTACTTGATTTCGGTTATTTTAATAATGACAACATCTTCTAATGGCTTATCAGAATTGTCGGTGGATACACCTGCTATTTTATCTAAAACATCAAAGCCATCAATTAAATGCCCAAAAATAGTATATTCTTTATCTAATTGAGGAGTTCCGCCCATATTTTTGTAAATTTTTTTAATTTCATCCGAATATTCTATATTTTTTTCAATTTCATAATTATCAATTGACGCCATTGAAACAGGAGCACCTTGAACTATGTAGAATTGAGTATTTGAAGATTTTTTAGTTGGATTGATTCCATCAGGTTGTCTTGCCATGGCCAATGCCCCTTTGGTATGAAATAAATCATTGCGAATCTCCGACTCGAGTGGAATATCTTTTAATCCCGTTTTACTTAAGTTATCGGTTTTGGTATTTTCGTCGCCCGCTTGAATCATAAAACCTCTTATCACTCTATGGAAACTTATTCCATCATAATATCCTTTTCGTATGTTTTTCAAAAAGTTTTCTTGGTGTCCGGGTGTTTCATTATATAATTCAAGAGTCATATTTCCGAAATGAGTTTCCACTTCGATCAAGCACTTTTGAGGGGCATTCAAAAATACCTTTTGGGTGTATGTCGCTGTTTTTTTGCCTTTAAAAGCTCTTAATGTAATATTATAAACTCCAGAATGTAAATATCTATTAGAAGTCAATTTTTCTACAGAACTAGTCCCTTCGCCAAAATGCCAAGCATAACTATCAGCATCTGATGACAAATTATTAAAATGCAGCGTGACCGGTACTTGATTGTCGAAAGACTCTATTTCAAATAGAGCTTTGGGTGACGAACAAGAAGCCCCAAACATACAAGCAAAGCAAAGTAAAATATATTTCATTCTTATGAATGCGATCACTTTCTTCAATGAATTCTCATTTTTATATCTTTAATAGGCCTATTTCTAGCATCACATTGAGCAGCAGCGATTTTATCTATCACGTCCAAACCCTCAATCACTTCACCAAAAACTGTGTAATCCCCATCTAAAACAGGCGTACCACCTAATTTCAAATATTTTTGTTTTTGAGCTTCAGAATAGTTGATTTTTTTGCTCATGGCCATTGTGTGAAGTATTTCTTCCGTAACTGGCTGACCATGTACAATATAAAATTGAGAGCCAGACGATGCTTTTTCCGGATTGACCTCATCACCTTGTCGTGCGGCAGCCACCATACCTTTGAAATGTGGAATACCTATTTCTTGTGGCACTTTGTATCCCGGACCACCCGCCCCTAACATTTGGCCTTCGGGAGCATTCTTTGAGTCAGGATCGCCTCCTTGAATCATAAAGCCATTGATGACCCTATGAAATAACAAATCATTATAAAATCCCTCTTTTACCAATTTTTTAAAGTTATCTCTATGTTGTGGGGTGCTGTCAAAAAGTTGTATTTTCATATCCCCATATTCAGTATGCACAGTCACTACATTGTTTTGCTGACATCCTAATAAAACCATTAAAAATAGTAAAAAAAATAAATTTTTCATTTCTATAAATTTTTTAATTATCCTCTATTTTAAAATTATGAATTTCATTATATCTTTGAAAATATTCTATAACTCGTTGCACTAAGTAGGCTTCCTGTTCTTGTACGCCCTTCATATCAAATGACTTTATTTCTTTCCAATGTGGCCAGCCATCTTGATCTCTTCCCTCAAACTCAAAATAGCCATAAGGCTCTAGCAAGGTACAAACTGCCACATGCATCAAATCTCTCTTTTCTTCTTTGGTAAATTTTTCTTTGGGAATGCGACCTAATTCTTGGACTCCTATCAAAAATAAAACAGTTTGTAAATCAGGTAAAGTTTCCTTTTTTAAAGCATTCTTAACCAAATGTTTTACTTTTAACCATTCAAAATCTTGTTCCCAGCCTTCCATTATTCTTTCAATTTTATCCACAATATTAATGCATTCTATCACCTCGCAACTCGCGGTTTTTCATTATTTCAGCTTCAAAAACCAACATTTCCTCCCACCGAGTTTTAACCTTATTTTTGTCTAAATATAAATTTGCTAAATCTATAAATGTTCGATAATGCCCCGCCTCTGACACCATAAATTCATGGTAAAACTTCTTCAAATCATCGTCTTCAATATGTAGAGACAGCAATCTAAATCTCTCACAACTTCTCGCTTCTATCATGGCACTTATCAAAAGTTTATCCAAAAGTCTATCTTCTTCCTTTCCACCTTTACGTTGGAATTTTAGCAACTCCGTAACATAATCATCTGACCTATTTCTTCCAAAGGTATATCCTCTAGCCTTCATTTCTTTAAGCACTTTTCTGAAATGGCCCCATTCTTCTGCTACTATGGGCGTCAATTCTTCTACCAACTCTTCTTTTTCAGGAAACTGTATAATCAATGATATACATGTAGAAGCAGCTTTTTGCTCACAATATGCATGATCAGTCAGTATTTCATCTATTGTTTTTTCGGCTATATTGACCCAAACTGGATCGGTGGCTAATTTTAATCCTAACATTTAAAATATGAATTTATTTTTTACTATTTTTGACACAATACATTTGATGCTTTATGACATCTACATTATAAATACTGTATATTTCAAAACCCGTTGACCACATAATACCTAAAGAATCTAATGGTTGTTTTGATAAAAACTTTATTTGTTCTTTTGTCAATGATGCTTGAACTTTATAAATAACTTTACCAGTCTCTGGCTCTACAATGGCTCTAGATTCAGTCACACTTTCCAAATTTAATTGACGTCCAGAGACATCAATAAACTTAATAAGAGATTTTTTTGTAATCATTCCATAATTTTTTGCAGCATCTCGATTCATTATGGTGATATGAAATTGTAAATATGTATTGTTATTGTTTTTTGATACAGAGGTATTAATTTCCAGCAAATTAGAATCTTTAAAGTATTTTTTTGCATGCTGTGGAACATGCCCGCAAAGAAATTCGGGATAAGTTGTAATTAATCTATTTCGTTTTCTTCTCACATTATGATGCATTCTGCAACTATCTGCAACATAAACAAAGCGCAATGGATTTTCTTGTTCCCTTTTAATTTCTTTTGGTTTTTCTTTTTGTAGATTTATCTCATTAATTTCGGGGGATAGAGCCTCAAGGGCAGGTATGATATCAGCTTTTACCACTTCATTTTCAGAAAAGTTTAATAAAGTATCGCTTGTCGTGTCAGACTCCTCAATAATCAATGTAGAAGTGTCAATTAAGTTATCCAAAGTATCTAAATTTATTTCAGTAACTTCATTCAACTCTAATATTTGGAAGGTATCTTTTTCCCAAACTTCATCTATTCCCAAATTGTCCACCTCTAAGAGAGGCATTTCAATGTCATACACTATGGAAAGCTCTTTTAAATAATTAAGTTGCTCAGACAATGTAAACTTATTTAATGAAAATATAAGGTCTAAATTATCAGCGGCATCTTTGTAGAATTTAAGTAAATTACTCAATTTGG
>CAZBCV010000189.1:0-5891 GCA_964490495.1 uncultured Aureispira sp.
AAAATAATCCATGAACATCATACAAAAAATAATTCAATCTAAAGTGGTTGAGAGAGCAAAAAGATGGGTAGGTATAAATACAGGACTTTACCTAAAATTCAAAAGATTTACAGCTTCGAGTAGTGAAGAACTGCGAACGGCCATGCTTTGCAAGCATATGAACATCACTCATGTTATTGATATAGGTGCAAATACTGGACAATTTGGCGAGTCTCTTTTTGATTTTGGCTTTATGGGCAAGGTCATATCCTTTGAACCCGTCGAAGCCGTATGGTTTGAACTGAAGAAGAGAGCAGAAAATAATTCTAATTGGATCGTAGCTGAAAGATGTGCTATTGGCGCTTATGATGGTGAAATAAATATAAATGTATCAGACGATACTGTTTTCAGTTCTATTCTACCCATAAAAGATTCTTATGTGGCCCATAATGAAAAGTCAAAAATTATTAAACAAGAGCCAACTCCCATATATCAACTAGACACAATAATTGGTAAATATATAGAAAATTACGAAAACACAAGAATTCTGCTTAAGATAGATACCCAAGGTTATGAAAAAGAAGCCCTAGAAGGTGCAAAAAATGTCTTTGACAAAGCTTATGGTTTAAAAATAGAAATACCACTGTATGCTATGTACAATGACACAGGTTATACATTTTATGACATAATGGAAATTACAAAATTGAACAATTTTGAGCCTTACAGTTTTAACATTGAAGGTGTGGACTTGAATACAGGAAGAGTTAATACCATCGATGGTTTGTTTTTTAAGAAATAAGCGCTAATTAAACATTACTCCTTAAATTAACGTTTATTATTACATTTGAAAGATATTTTTCATGAACGCCTATCTTGAAGTTAATCCTATTTTATTATTATTTATTGTTATTGCTATAGGCTTCTTGATAGGTAATATCAAAATAAAAGGTACTGGACTTGGCACAGCAGCTGTTTTATTTGTAGGTCTGGCCATTGGAGCTATCAACCCTTCCTACACGGTACCTGATATTATATTTCAAATTGGTATTGTCCTTTTTGTTTATACTATTGGTATAAAATCAGGTGCTGCTTTTTTTGAATCTTTTCAAAAAAATGGTTGGCGAGACATTGGTTTCATTCTTTTTATGCTCATTCTCTCCACCCTCATTACCATTGGTGTATTTTATGCTATGGACTTTAATACTGCTACTATAACGGGAATTTTTTCAGGTGCTTCCACCAATACCACAGCTCTAGCCGCCGTCATCGACATGGTTAATCTTAAAGAAAATGGCAATCCTGCTCACATAAATGATTTGGTGATGGGCTATACTTTTTCCTACCCAATGGGTGTTCTAGGCGTTATGATTGCTATAAAGTTTATGGAGAAATTTCTTAAAATAGACTACTTAGCCGAAAAAAACATTCTTAAGCGCCAGTATGACCTTGAAGAAGAATTGACCACTAGAACAGTTGAAATTACTAATCCAGAAGTTTGCAACAAACAATTAAGAGACATTATTACCCAATATCAGTGGAATATCATTTTTGGCAGAATAGAAACTTCAAAACATGGTATGTCTCTGGTCAGCAACAATACATTATTGAGTGTCGGAGATAAGGTCACTATTGTAGGCACTCAAGAAGAATTAGATCATGCTGTGAATGTGTTGGGCCGTCAAACTGAAAATACGATGACATACGATCGCCGCGAGTATGATATAGTTCGTATCTTAGTATCGAATACCAAAGTTGTTGGTCACACTTTAGCTTCTCTCAATTTGGATGCTAAATTTGATGCAGTCATCACTAGAATTAGGCGTGGTGATATTGAGATGCTGGCAAAAAGTGAAACTATCTTAGAGTTGGGGGATAGAATTCGTTTTGTTGCCCGTCGAAGTGATATATCAGATCTTAGGAGGCTTTTTGGAGACAGCTATCATAAAGCCAGTAAAGTCAACCTTTTTACCTTTGGTGTAGGGATGGCATTAGGCCTGGTTTTAGGGATGATTGAATTTTCTCTGTGGGGTGACGTCACTTTTAAATTAGGTTATGCCGGTGGTCCTCTAATTATAGGTCTTATTTTGGGGGCTTTAAGAAGAACTGGTCCTATGGTTTGGACGCTCCCTTATGGCTCCAGTGTAACCCTCAATCAATTAGGTTTAGCTTTTCTTTTGGCAGTTGTTGGTCTGAATGCCGGGAATACACTTATCGAAAGCTTGAGTGGTGGTACATGGATATCCATTTTTATTGGGGGCAGTATTGTAAGTATCTTAACAGCTATCCTTTCTTTATGGATAGGGTACAAAATTGTAAAAATCCCATATTCTGTTCTTTTGGGTTTTGTGTCAAATCAACCTGCAATATTAGAATTTGCAACAGATATTACCAAAAATCGTGTACCCTCTATAGGTTATGCTTTTATGTTTCCTATTTCGTTGGTCATGAAAATTCTTTTCGCTCAATTGCTATATCTTTTTCTCGGTTAGAATATTCCTTTATGTTTTCAGATGACCTTTTGAAATAGGGGATTATTCACATGATAATTTTATAGGCTTTGCAATTTTTAATACTATTGCAACTCAATAATATAAAAAAAGGGACAAACTTATTCAGAATGTCCCAATTATCGGTTTATTAATTACTTCTTTTTTTACTTAGAGTTCGTAATGTATATCTTTTTACTTATTGTTCCCTGATTTGTGGTCACTTTAACGACATAAATACCCTCTGCATAGGATGAAGTATTTATAACATCGGTCTGTGCATTGACGTCATTCCTTACGGTAATTACTTGTCCCATCGCATCAAATACACTATAATCTAAAATGGTATTTCGTCCGTTAAAGTGTAATATAACTCTATCTTGTGCTGGATTCGGATAAAGAATAAGTTTGTCTTCAGTTGGCAGAGGTGCAGTGATTGTTTTATTTATCTTGATGTCCAAATAGCTGTCGGGCAATTGATAACGCAAGCCATCCACATCTTCAATTTCTATTCCATGAGCATGAATTCTTGATACATGGTATGGAAGGTTGGACTTAAAGCCATCTAATTCGTCCACGACAATAAAAAGTATTTGGCCAAAAATACCTTCACCAGATACAGTGTTAGGCCTAAAACCATCTAATTCATCTACTACAATAGAAGACACCAAACTCAAAGCCGCCTCTACCTGACCATGCTGAGGTTGCTGGTACAAATTTATATTGCTATTTCCCTTTGTGAACCATGAATTAGGGTCAAATACAACTTCTAAGCTACTGCTGTCAAAAATCTGTGGGTTGATATTTAATCCAAAAACTAATCCAGATATATCCTCAGCAGGAACTTGTGGTGTTCCTAAGGCAATATCTATGACCAATAAATCTCCTGGTTCATATTCAGGTTGTGGGTTATGTAGGCTGAAACTAATATCTTTAGAACCTAAAACGTCTCTTGGAACGAACTCATGATGTAATCCATAGTTTTCTACAATAGACTCCATATCATCTGACGTTATAAGTCCATCACCATTGGCATCAATATGTTTTAAATTTACACCATTATTTTGACTATAAAACCAATCCGCTGCGTGTTGTCCACTTCTGTAGGGCAAATCAATATCCTCTCTCTCAGCGCCACCTAAACCCATATATCTGCCTAAGGCTAAGATGTCTCTCACCGAAACTCTTCCGTCTCCATTAAAGTCTCCCACCCAAACACAATCTGGACCTTGACATGGACAAAGCGTATCTTGTGAATTATCATGTACGTCTATATAAACTTTGTAAACAACGCAAGGATTGTTTACAACACAATATTCAACATCAAAAGAATCTTGTCCAAAATAATTATTGTCCGGATTATATATCAAAGAGAACTTAGAGTAAAATTCGTTGCAATCTTCTTGTGTGGATTGGTTTTGAAATATTTCCACAGTACCAAATAATGGATTGTTTAATATATTAAAATTATAACCATCAATAGGTACATCATAATTAATAACTAAACTATTATTTTTAAGAGTATTGAATTGGTAGTCAATTGTATTGATAGGCTCATAATTCCCTACAAAAACTTTTATCTTACCTGTGTAAGACCAATTGCTTGAGTAGCGCACAGTATAAATAAAATCTTTAACCCCGGAAAAATTATTGGGAGGCGAATAAGTAAAGACTCCTAATGTATCTCTCACCAATTCAGGAGAAAAACTTACTATATTAAAATGTTGAGCTAAGTCATTGGCTAAAACATCAAATGTTACTGAGGTGTTTTTCGGAGTGAATACAACATCATCTCGTACTGATGAGGTATTGTGTTGAGTGGCTAATACATTTATGATAAAAGTGTAATAATAGCCGTCAGTGTGAGTAAAAACAAGAGTATCCATCCCTGAGTCAGGGAAATGGGGTATATAATTGAAAACACGGTCATGCAAAGTATCTAAGGTGCCTAAATCCCCGCCTTGATTCAATTGAAACCCCGATACAGGCAAAATCAGCTTTTTATTTTGTGTATTTCTGATCGAATAAAGAATAGTATCAACCGTAGAAAAATTAGTTTCATCTCTTAAAAAATGGACAACTCCGTTCATAGTCGATCCAGCGTCATCCTTTGTAGAATATACCAAATAAGCCATATTGATATCTGAATCTGGAGTAAACACAATGGAATCACCCTCTAAAATTGCACTTCCCCCTTGTACCAAAGAAATACCAGAGATATTTAAACCAGACGTAGTCGAAACATCATTGCTCAATGGAAAGACCGTCAATGGATCTTCGTTGGCAAAAGTAACATAATCATCTTTGGTTTCAATAACAGACTCTACAAATAAAATATCATATTCAATGTAATATGGTCTCAAATTATCAACATATTGAGCATGTGCTCTTGCTTTGCCCACATAATTGGGATTTCCTTGTGGTGGACTAATTACAACTTCTCTCAAACGCCCTCCAATGTTATGTCTTTGGACTATACAATTAAACACATAGAAATTGTTCAGTTGAAACTGTGTCTCTATGGTATCTCGATGTGTACCACCCTTAGGGATCACGACGTATTTTTTACCCACTGCTAACTGTCCATAGGCTTGAGGGGCGGCCAATATTAGTAGCAACGTGCTGATTATCAATAATTTAAATAGTTTCATAACTTCGTCTTGAAATGTATGATGATGAATATGGTTATAAATATGGCACAAAGAAACAACATTTTGTACAAAACACCAAATAAATTTATAAAAATATTATAATAAAAATTATTTTTTCTTTGGATATGATTATAAACAATTTACATACGCTGCAAAACACCATATTACATATTATTAAAATATATTATTTGATTTAATGCATAATGTTAAATGAAATATAAAACAACCTAATAAATAATATCTAATATATTATATAAATAATTAATATATTTTAAATATTCATAACATTGAAATTAGAAAAATAGGAAAATTTTAAAATATTTCCTTTCAGCTTTATTGGTTTTTTTATTTATTTTTGATAGTCCGTCTTCCGTTGCTCAGGTAGTTTGAACTGATAAGATATCTATATTTTTGGCGCTATTGAACTATCGTTTGATGACAGAATAGATTTTATTGTGTCTTTGATTTAAAAATTCCCATGAAAAATCATAACAGATTGTGCCTGTCTGCCTACTTTTAATTAATGCAAGTGCTACATTTTTTGTAAGCTCAATTCAACTATTTATTTTGTTAAAAAAAACTTTTTGTATAACTCAACTGTATTTATTGAATGCATTGTATTAATAGAAATATTTTTAAACATACCTAATTTTTATATGTTATAATAAAAACAATTACCCATGAAAGACAGAAAAATCATCCAAGCATTAGAACAATTATCAGTGTATGATTTAAATAGTTTTTCAAAATTTGTCCATTCTCCTTTTTTTAATGT
>CAZBCV010000190.1:0-5826 GCA_964490495.1 uncultured Aureispira sp.
ATAGCCAAACCGCCATTGATAATCATACAATCTCTGTGAGACCAGCCCGTGTGCTATCAATAATAACACCCATATGCTACCGGATATTTTCATGAGTTATAGTTTTACAAATTTCTGAGTACCACCTATTTTCTACATTTAAACAATAAAGTAAACCCATTAATAGTGATAATCGACTAAACATATTAAATTGAATAGCTTTCGTTAAAGAAAGAAAGAAAGAAAATTTAATGTGTTTCATAACATAAAATTTAAAAAATAAAATAATAATTTTTTCCATCAAATCATAACTTTAAATAGTACAAAATCGGTGGGGTCGTAGCGTTTTGTTCTCTTTAGTTGTGGTGAATGATAAAATGTTGGTACAAAGGTAAACTATAATTTTGGTATTACCAAAATTTTAACAAAAAAAGTGTATATTTTATTAGTTTTTAAGTTCAACACTTCAATAATAGGTGGTGATGTACTGATATGGTAAAATTTAGTTGGCTTTTGGATTTATGACTTATGACATTTATACACAAATGCGGGAGGTATATTCCTAACTGTTATTTCAAGTTTTACTACGTCAAAATACTGCTTGAGAAGTCCATATTTCCCTAAGGAATATTGATATTGAACTAAATTGCCGCCACTTTTCAAATATTTATAAATCATAGAAAGAAAGGGTTTAATTTCTTTGTGTTCGAAGAGCGTTAAGGGAAGGCTTGAAATAATATAATCCACTTTTCCTATCGATGAGTCAGTCAATATTTTTGCAAAATCTAAAGCGGATTCATTTAAAATGTGTATATTATCCTGCTCTTTAAATTTGTTATGACAGTAGGCGTAAAATTTTGGATGGATTTCAAAAGCAAAAAGTTGAGTACTTTTCTTGATTTTTAAGGAGAGCTCTTCTGTGATGCATCCATTGCCCGCCCCAAATTCAAGAATAACGCTGGCTTCTGAAAAATCAATGTCTTTAATACACGACCGTATAAGATATTTGGAACTTGGGGCAATGGTACCACTTGTGTTTATTGTCTTAAGTGCTTCTTTAAAAAACGATTCCATGGGTATTATTATTTATTTTAATTTTCTAATTCTCAAATAGTCCAACATAGCTCGATTGATATCTAAATTCATATTGTTGTTCCAATCGTCAAATTGAAGTTTTATTTTGTGACTTCCTTCATTTAAGGACACTTTTATGCCATTAGAAAATCCCCAATCAGACCATTCTTCTTGACCTCTTTGTGGAAAAACGACCACACCCACGTATTTTTCATGGATATACATACTTCTTAAGGCGCATTTATTGTCCGTATTCCACGGGCCGCTGCCATTGGAATAGCGAAAATCCAAAAGATATTCTCCATCCCGCGGCACTGAAATTTCCAGATGAAGGACTGTGTTTTTGTGATTGTTGATTTCAACAAATCCTCGGCCAGAATAGTGGAAAAAGGGTAGGGAAGAAGCCATTGAAAACTCTTCAATTTGTACTTGTAGGATGTCATCAGTAAAAAGAATTGGTTCGGATGCGAAGCCTTCGTATCCTTTGGGATCAATAGCTGTGACCATATAGTCTGCATTTTCATCTATAGCCAAAGATATATTTTGAGTAGTTTTGAACAGTTGGCCGTCTTTGTATATTTTATATTCCCGGGCATCGGGTATTTTTGTCCATTCTATGTTATTGCCTTTGCGTGTGGTTATGACAGTGGGTAAAGAAAAGTGGTTTTTAACTTTTTGAATACCTTTATTGGGGAATGCATTGTTGTCCATATTTATGACAATATTAAAATGCCCTTTAGCATCAGAGGGTATGAAAGCTTTTTTTGCTTTTTTGCCGTTAATTTCGACGGTCTTTATCCGTGTTCCATGCCCATGGATAGTAATGTCGAGCTGTGCATTTCTATATTTTAGGTTAGAAATATTTTTTGTACCACCATAGGCTTTAGGAATTGTAGGATTAAGATAAAGTCCATCCAATTGGTAGTCCATACCCAAAAAAATACGATGTACCATAGCCATATTTCCAGCCATGCTCCACAACATGCGTTCTGAATTAATCTCAGTTCCTAAAAAATCGCCCGTTTCGGCTACCATATTTTCATAATTGGTTAGGAAAAGAGCCGCTGCTCTGTAAACACTCGCCAACCCATGTAGAAGGACATCTTCATTACCATTTTTAGCAGCAGCCCAATTCCAATAGGCTTGTACAAATGGCCAGATACCATCGTTATGATAGGGAGGAATACCCGGGATTTGTGGATAAATGCAAGTAGTACCATATTCTGTCAGCGGTGATTGAGAAATAATAGATGCCGCTTTTTCGCTGTCGGCTACATCAAATAGTATGGCCAATGCTTCACCCAATGCCTCAAATCTTGGAGAAACTATTTGTTGGCCCCGGCCATAAGTATATTGCGCATAATAGCCTTTGTCTTTGAGCCAAAGATGGTCATTGATCCCTTGTTTAATGTTTTGTGCTCTATCAAAATAAGTCTGATAATCTTCCCCTTTGATTTTGGCTATTTCGCTCAATATCACATGCGCCTGATAATGAACTACATTGGTGCCTAGATTTTGTGAAGTGAAAATATCTTTATTGTCCATCCATTTGGGATAGGTCTGCTCTCGCCAATCGAGAAAAGAGGATTCGCCACAAAACAGGCCCGTTGAATGATTCAAAAGGGTTTTGAAATCGTCTTCAAGGGTGTTTTTTATAATAGGGTATATTTCGTCCAACCAACTCTTGTCACCTGTGACTTTATATATTTCCCATGCTGCTAGACACCATGTTGTACGATCGGAAGAGACAGGCCAAGCGCCACCTGAGCCTGTATCTTGAATGATGCGGCCTCTTTTGACTTTTTTGCGCAAGCTGATTTTGGCAACCTCGGGTTCGTGATAGGCAAAAGCCAATAAAATTGAATAACTCACATCTCTTGTCCATACGCCACTCCATTTGGCGCCGGTACGAAGTGTGCTATCAGGTTCTATATTTTTAAGGGCTTCTTCTAGGGAGAGGTTGTATAAGGCATCTACAATCGGTTGGTCGGAGGAGTACTGGGGTTTATGACTCACATTTTCTTTTAAGCGCCATTCCTTTTCTTGTGTGTCTGTCTCATTATAGGGGTTAAGGACAACGGTGATACTGTAGATATTGGGGTTTTCGGTGGGTTTAAGTTGCAGGCCTTTATTGCCCAAATTTACAAAATCCCAAGAAAGCGGTTCAGCATTGCCAGCTATGTAAAATCCTTTAAAATCCGTTTGTGCGATTCTTGTACCATTATATGTTTCAAAATATCCTTTTTCTTTAAATTGGCGCAGGACTTCAGTGACATCGAGAGTAAAAGTGTATTTGTAATTGGTAGGAAGATAACTTATTTCTTGCACTACAAAAGGAGCGGGTTTTTCACCAAATTTTATAATGGGTGCTTCTTTATCTCCATCAATATAGACCCAATGGTCATCGCCTATGGGCAGTTCATTGTCTTTCTCATTGATAGCAAATTTGAATTTGATGAGGTTGGAAAATGAAGTACTGGCCGGGCTTTTATAACTGGATCGGATATGAGTAGGAGAGACGACTTCAGCCTCATTTTTGCCTTGTACCACCTTGTCTAAATAGAGGGTAAAACTATCTGACGCATAAAGCATGTTATTTTTTTGGATAGATGTACAGGTGGTGAGCATGATGGCTGATGTTAAAAAAATTAATAAAATTCTCATAGGATATTTTGTATAATGTTCAACTATTTATCTGTAAACAAATCGAATGACCCACTCAGCAATATCATCTGGAAATTGAGCTGAATAACTTATTTTAATTTGTCCCATCTTTCGATTCTTGATAATGTCCTTGCCTTAGCTTCCTCTAAAGTTAGAAGCTCGCCGTTGTACTTTTCATAAACTTGCTTTTGGGTTAAACCCTCATATTTATCCTTAGATAAAATAACATACTTTTTATTGTCAATAACTACTTCTGTGGGCATACTATTTTTTTATACAGCTTCACTATGTTGGTATAAAACATCAGGACAAAAGTCCAATTCACCTAATATTTCATGCCCATTTTCATCTTTACCTTTTATGATATTGGGAAAATAGACGGACTTGGTTGTTTTATTATATTTTATATTTCTGAATGAGCCAGGATTTAAGATGACTTCTTTTAAACTTTTAGGATAATCAGCCATTAACTTTTCAAAATCAATCATTCTTTTCTGTCCATCATTCCAAAGGCAGGTTATGAAATATAGGTCAATGTTTGTGATATTTTGAATTCTATGTAACATGGTAAAATTATTTTAAAGGTTCAATTTTTATGTAACTTGGATTATTACTACTTAAACTAATAAAATTTTCTAAAAGTTCAGCCCGATGTAATTCTGTCCAAGCTTGTACCAATCTAAGTTGTTTTTTAGGAAGGTCGCCTTGGATGATTTCGCCTGATTCAATTGAAAATACAGCTTCAAATTCATTATAAATTGCATGAAAATGAGATGGATAATGATCTTTGAAATACATTTAAATTACTACTCCATAAAATCTACTAATCTCTGGCATAACTTTGATTTTTTTACCCTTACATCAAGTTCTTAAACCTCGGTCTCTTCAACTGTATGGGACCCAATCGTTCTATTTTGGCTTTTTCGTAATCGCTAAAGTTGCCCTCGAAAAATACTACTTGCGAATCATCTTCAAATGCTAAAATGTGTGTGGCCAATCTATCTATGAACCATCTGTCGTGAGAAATAACCATAACACAGCCTGCAAAACTTTCTATGGCTTCTTCGAGAGCTCTCAACGTATTAATGTCTATGTCATTGGTAGGCTCATCAAGGAGTAAGACATTTCCTCCTTCTTTGAGGGTCATGGCCAAATGAACTCTATTGCGCTCACCGCCTGAAAGGACACCTACTTTTTTCTGTTGGTCTGAGCCTGCAATGTTGAATTTACTAAGATAGGCTCGGACATTGATTTGGGTTTTTCCTACCATAATGAGTTCTAGTCCTTTGCCGACGGCCTCCATTACAGTGAGATCGGGTTTGAGATCTGCGTGTGACTGATCTACATAACTCAGATGTACGGTATCACCTACTGTAATACTGCCATTATCGGGTTGCTCATCGCCCATGATCATTCTGAAAAGGGTAGATTTACCTACTCCATTGGGTCCGATAATACCTACGATGGCATTTTTAGGAATAGATACACTAAAATTATCTATCAAAACACGTTTTCCGTAGGCTTTGGACACACCATTGATTTCTATTACTTTGTCTCCCAGACGATCTCCTGGAGGAATGAAGAGTTCGAGTTTTGCTTCTTTTTCTTTGGTTTCTTCATTTTGAAGTTTGTCATAAGCGCTAAGCCTTGCCTTACCTTTTGCTTGGCGGCCTTTGACTCCCATTCGTACCCATTCTAACTCTCGTTCGAGGGTTTTGCGCCGCTTGGATTCCGATTTTTCTTCCATGGCGAGTCTATTTGCTTTTTGCTCTAGCCACGAAGAATAATTGCCTTCCCAAGGTATGCCTTCTCCTCTGTCTAACTCCAATATCCATCCAGCTACATTATCTAAGAAGTATCTATCATGTGTGACTGCGATGACTGTGCCAGGGAAATTTTTCAGATATTGTTCTAGCCAATGTACACTTTCTGCATCCAAATGGTTGGTAGGCTCATCTAGCAGGAGAATGTCAGGCTGACTCAACAATAGTCGGCACAGTGCGACTCTTCTTTTTTCTCCACCCGAACAGACTGAAATTTGAGTATCTGGCTCTGGGCATCTTAGTGATTCCATAGCGGTTTCGAGTTTGTGGTCGAGATTCCACGCAT
>CAZBCV010000191.1:0-5668 GCA_964490495.1 uncultured Aureispira sp.
TCAAAGTTCTACAAATTCAAAATATCTCGTTTTTCAGGAGACTGATAGCTTATATAACGTAAAATCTTATGTTTACGATAAAATATCAAATAGAGTTTTTGAACCTCAGACACATAATAATGGTCGTTTGAAAGAAGCTTTTGTTTTTAGAGACTCCATTATTGCATTATTCCACACACCAGATTCACTGTACTTAGTTAAATACAATCAAGATTTTTCGAATTATGATATATTGTATAGTACTTTTGAACAATTTTCATTTAACTCTAAAATATTGGGTACTGTACCGAATGACCGAG
The DNA here is from genome assembly GCA_964490495.1 of uncultured Aureispira sp. Lineage (GTDB taxonomy): Bacteria > Bacteroidota > Bacteroidia > Chitinophagales > Saprospiraceae > OLB9. The sequence continues at coordinate 300 of CAZBCV010000191.1, forward strand.
CCCTTATCTCTACGGATAGGAAATTTCTTTTTTTGAACGAAAACTTTAAAGTACACGAACTCAAAGATATCGTACCCAATAGAGATAATAAAACATTGCTCCTTTCTGATAGTATATATTATTTTATGGCTATTGGGACACCGTTAGGAAATCAGGTCTATTCATTCAATTACTTAGAGTATTCCAGATTAGTTTCGAGTACTGCGGATATACAAAATATTGTTCCACTTGCCGTTTTCCCAAATCCCACATCTCAATACATTAATATTATCCTTGATAAAGATATCATAGATAGAAATGGACCAAAAAGATATGAGATCATAAATGCTAACGGAAGTATTGTGAAGTCAGGGTATTTTGAAAATGATGAGTCTATAAACGTAGAAGAATTAGGTTCAGGAATTTATTTCATTCGATGTGTACATCAAGGCCAACACTTTGCAGGTCAATTCATAAAAATTTAGGAATATTTACGCATTCGGATGTGCTTTTTTGTACGCTTCTTTGAGTTTGCTAATGCTGTTTTGGGTATATATTTGAGTTGCACCAAGGTTGGCATGGCCCAAAATTTCTTTTATAGCATTGATATCTGCACCATTATCTAACATATGTGTGGCGAATGAATGACGCAACACATGGGGGCTTTTTTTATCTAATGTAGTGTGAAGGGAAAGCTGTTGGTGAACTATATTATACACCATTTTTTCATAAATTCTTTTGCCTTTTGTAGTCAAAAATAGGGCATTAGGTTCTAGTATGTGGTCTAAATTTTTTCTCAATTCTTTGTATTCTTGTATTTCTTTTTTAAGCGACTCTACCATAGGGATGACACGAACTTTATTGCCTTTTCCCACTACTCGGATTTCACCACGTATCATGTCAATACTCCCTATATCCAAACTTATAAGTTCTGCCCGTCTCATACCCGTGCCGTAAAATAACTGTATGATGAGATGATTTCGAACAGATTCAAATGCATCTTTTGGGTCGAGAATTATAGAGGGCTGAACAATACTTTGCATGTTTTTGTCATGTACGGATGGTGGTAGCCTTTTGGGTTTTTTGGGTGCAACGATTTTTATCATAGGATTGGCTGCTATTTTTTTGGTTTTCATGAGCCATTTATAAAAACTTTTACATGAAGAAATTTTTCTATTCACACTTGATGCACTCATCCCCTCAGACATCATCCGAACTATCCATGACCGAATATGCAAATGTTTGATTTCTACAATATTTTCTATTTCGTAGGCAGATACACAGAAATTTTGAAACGCATTCAAATCATTCTGGTAAGAAAGAACAGTGTGGGGACTGTATTTCTTTTCTACTTCTATGTATTTTAAAAAAGAGATTATTTCTGATTGCATATTAACAAAATTCGGCACAAATTACAAAAATATTTAATATATAAGTCAATATATCGTGCATTTGTTTTAATATTTTAATTTTTTTAAACTATTTTGGCTTAAAACTAATTTATAAGTATGTGCTAAGTTTTTTATTAAATTAATTTTTATTGTGATACTATCCTCTTCTATAAAACAATTTCTTTATTATAAACAATTAGTAGATAAGGCTATCGAACAATGTAGTGACGAAACACTCTTTCATCAATATCATGCTGATGATAATAGTATTGCGATGATAATACAACATATGGCTGGTAATATGGCGTCGCGTTGGACAAACATTTTTGAAGAAGATGGAGAAAAACCTTGGCGGGAAAGAGATAAGGAATTTGTGCCTCACATTTTTACAAAGTCTTCTCTTTTAGAAGAGTGGGAGCGAGGTTGGAAGATTTTATTGGACACATTGTCTAGCTTGTCAGATGTTGATTTAGAGAGGGTCATTTACATCAGAAATGAAGGCATGAAAGTGAGTGATGCTATACTAAGGCAATTATGTCATTACAGCTATCACTGTGGCCAAATAGTATATAAATGTAAACAAAACAGACTTCAAGAGTGGTCATCACTTTCAATTCCCAAAAACAAATCGAATGCTTATAATTTTAAAAAATTTAACGAAATTCAGCAAGAAAAACATTTTTTAGACGATTTGTTGAATACCGAAAACTAGTTAAAATAGCTTTGGGTTATTTCAATAAAAAACCTAACATGTTTTTATTGGTTTCTGGAACTATTTGATCTATGATGTTTAAAAATCGATCTTCATTTAATGAATTGAGATTGAATATCATGTGAAACATATAGTTGTCCCCAATATGCCAATATGATGCAAAAGTGACGGGATTGTAAGCTACTTCTACCTTGCCTACTTTGTATTTTTTATACAATACTTTTTTGTTGAGATGTTGGATAAATTCTCCTTGAGAAAATTTGCTAGAAAACGATTTTGAAATATAATTTTTTTCATCAGGGTATCCATTTTTCATAACTTGCAAAAGCATTCCAGCATTGCTTGTGGTGGCTTCTTCCCATTTGTAAAAACAACTCAAGCTGAATTTGTCACCTAATCCTTGGGTGAATTTTTGTGAAATATTGTCCTCTGATATCTTTAATATTGTTGCAGCATCTTTTAACGGTAACAATTCGCAAGGAGAAGGCAAAACAATACTATCAGGATGTACCCACTCAGAAAAATTAAAAACATTTACAGTCTTTTGGCTCAATAGGTTAGCCGTGGTGAGTGCCAAAAATAATAGAAAATAGAATCGTTGCATTGTTGTTTTATTTTTAAAATGATGGCAAAGGTACAATTTCAAAGGTATTATAGGAGGTAGAGAGCCATGTTTTAGGAAAGTTTAACTTTTATTACGTTTATGTCTTTTTGTAAAATTTTTATCGGTTTATATTTTTAGGTTGAGAGATCTGTTTGTCAAAAATCTATAGTTAACCCTGTGTTGACTTGTCTAAATCCTCCAGGCATTATTCCGGACTGGCCACGATTGAGTCGCGAAGCCACAAAGATATCATTACCTAAGTTTTTGCCAGATAGGAAAATAGTACTTCTGATTTTTTTTGTAAGCTTGAAGTCGTATGACAAGTTTATATCAAAGGTGCTAAATGCAGGGATTTGTCCAATACCTCCATCGCCAGATTCATTGCGGAAATTGGCAAACTCAGCAAATTGAGCGCCTACATAATTATATGTAAAACTTGAATTGAGTTTTTTGAAAGAATAATTCAATGTAACATTGTAAGATATTTCAGGGGAATAAGGCGATACGCCATCTTGAATGCCTTCGCCACCAAAATGGTATTCGGTTTTAGTGATTTTATTTACATCTTCCACTGTAATTGGACTATTGAGAGGAACATTCACTCCCTCTGAGTTTTGCACGTAAACGGTGTATCCAGTTGGTAAACTATTGACTTTGTCAACAAATTCCTGTTGGGTGGCATCAGTATGCTGTATCAATGAAAACAAGTGTCTATCGACTAACATACCTGACAATACTCTGCTCCTTAAAAATGTGATATTGGCCAATGCTGACAGTTGGTGTATGGTGTTGTTTGACAAAAGATTGATTTTAACTGCAGCCTCTGCGCCTTGAATATTTATCACAGCTAGTTTTTCAAAAAACTCATTCCAACCTGCCAAATAAAAATTACTTATTCTGTTATTGAATAAAGCTATCTGACCATTAATCTTATTTTCCCAAATTTCTCCCCTAACACCTATTTCACTATTGATGCTAATTTCTGGCTTGACATTAGACAATTCATCTGGTGTGAGGGGGTTGACCAATATGCCATCTCTTTCTACTAAAAATGCAAAATATTTGGACGGTGCAATAAAGCCTCTATAAATACTTCCAAAATAATCTAATTTTTTAGTATTGTAAACGACAGACAATCCTGGTTGGACAACAGAGTAAGTATTGGTACGCATCATATCCCTATCAGATGTCAAATTGGGGTTTTGAGCTTTGGCTAATCTGTTATCTTGACTCATATTTACGAATTCGGCGCGTAATATAGGAGTTATCTCAATGTTATTGTAATTCCATTGGTTTCTGACATAAGCTGATAGAGAAGTCAATACATAGCCACGATCTGTGGTGAACCTACCCGAACGAGCCCATCGTGAGGAGTCTGCTACTATAAAACGGTCTTGGTAAGTTTCTCTGTGGAGTTTCACTTGACCTTCAAGGTCGTTCGACCCATTTTTATTTTTCCATTGTTTGTTTAAGGTTTCCTCTAAAGAAGCCACTGTAAAATGCCAACGGCTATCCGTGGTGGTTTCTCGGCCATTTCTAATCATTCCTACTCTCACGAAGTCATTAGGTCCAAAATTTTGACCTTCGAGATACTTATATTTTTGAGAAAAAATTTCTTCTCCAACATAAGTTCTTACGTCATTGGCAAGTATGACAGCATTGGTTTGCCGCCACCAATCGCGCGCAAAATCAGAAGCAAATATTCTTGAGGTTAAGTTGAATTGTGTTTCTTTGGGTGACCATTTATGTATAATATCTAGACCGTATCGGTGCATGGTAAATCTGTCAGCATCAAAGGGATGAAGAGTAGGGTCTATTTTAAAAGTCAATGGTGTGATAGAGCTCCACGAAGCTTGATTGTCTTCAAATTGCCCACTAATTTTAAAGTATAATGATTGGTCTTCGGCCAGTTCAGCAAAGATTTTTGCGTTGAGATTGAACATGCTCACTGATGAATTTTGGGTAAAGCCATCAAATTTCTTATAAACAGCTTCAATTTGACTGCCTACTTTTTTCCAAGTACCACCATAAGACAACAGTCCTGTAAAAAAACCTCGCTGACCACCTGTCAACTTAAAGCGCAATCTACTTTCTTGTGGAGGTCGAGGCGTGATGTAATTAATGATACCAAACATATTGTTGGGGCCGTATCTTAACAAATCGGAACCGGTTAATACCTCAATACCTTCTATTCTTTCACTGATGGGGTTGTAATATATTCCTGGGGCTGTATAGGGCGCAGGCGATATCGGCGAACCATCTTCCATCATTAATACCTTTTCTGATCTTCGCCCCCATGAACCCCTAATACTTACGTTGATTCTATTACCCAATCCCATGTCTCCCAACACATTTACACCTGGTAATAGTCTAAGTACTTCTTCTGTGGAAATGGGTTGCATTTTTTTGATTTGAAGAGGACTTACATAGTAGTTAGTACCTTTGTGAGTTGATTTATAAGGCAATGCAGTACTGCTGATATTGACTTCTCTCAGTATAGTACTTTTTTCAGACATATGAATAGTACCTAGATTTATTGGATTTTTGTCCGCTTTTAAGTTTAAGACAATGTCTTGTTGGCCTAAATATTGTAAGGTAAGTTCAATGTCTTCAAGAGATGTATCGAGAGTAAATTGTCCATTTTCGTCAGAATGAACATTCTCGTTAATTTGAGTGTAAATCA
>CAZBCV010000192.1:0-5606 GCA_964490495.1 uncultured Aureispira sp.
TTTCTTCAGGAGCTGCGTCGATAGAATCGTAATCCTTTTTCTCAGCAAAGCCCTTTTCAGAAAGCACGTAAGTGATTGCGGCAGTAAGTGTTGTCTTACCGTGGTCAACGTGACCAATCGTTCCGATATTTACGTGTGGTTTGGTTCTTACAAATGTTTCTTTAGCCATCAGTCTAAAATTTTCTAAACTTAAATATTAATAAATAAAATATATCCTAATCTATATATGAGCCAATGAAGGGATTTGAACCCTTGACCCCTTCCTTACCATGGAAGTGCTCTACCCCTGAGCTACATCGGCTTCAAATTCTTTTTAGCTCGGGAGTTTGAAAATTTGGAGCGGAAGACGAGACTCGAACTCGCGACCCTCAGCTTGGAAGGCTGATGCTCTACCAACTGAGCTACTTCCGCATTTTAAGATAATGATAATAACAAGTGGGGATGATAGGATTCGAACCTATTCAGCCAAAGCAACGGATTTACAGTCCGTCCCGGCTCTCCAACTCCGGCGCATCCCCTCATTATCTCTAAGAGCCAGTGGAGGGATTCGAACCCCCGACCCGCTGATTACAAATCAGCTGCTCTGGCCAACTGAGCTACACTGGCAATTACAAATTTTTGTCAAAAATTCAAACTTTTTATTGGATCTTTTTCCAAAAGCGATGCAAAGGTATGATTATTTTTTATTTCTCAAACAATTTTCTAAGTTTTTTTTTAAATATTTATTCCAATTTTTATTTTCATATTGATATTCAATAATTTATAATAATACTTTTCTATATATTTTTTTATTAGTCCATTATTTGGAACAATCAACTTGCAAAAATGTTATTAATTTAAGATTTCGTTAATATCTTTTTATCGAATCTATTTTTTAGATTCTTATTTTATTATTTAATCAATATTACAAAAAATTATGTCTTTTAAAAATATAGACGACTTACCCATAGAGTGGACAGATTATGAAGATATTGCCATGGGACTTTATGAAAAGTTTGGTGAAGAATTTAATGAAAGTAAAATTTACAGAATAAGATTTACTGATTTAAGAAATTGGGTTTTGGATATTCCTAATTTCAATGGAAAACTTGAGGATTGTAATGAAGGTCATTTAGAACAAATTCAAGCCAAGTGGGTATATGAATGGAGGGACAATCAATAATTTATCTTCACTTTTCAAAAAACTTACTTCAATCAATACTTTTGTGTTTGATGTGGATGGTGTATTGACAGATGGATCAGTATTGGTTACCGAAGAAGGATTGTTGTTAAGGCAAATGAGTACCCGAGACGGACAAGGCATCAAAACAGCGTTAGATTTTGGGTATAATATTGGTATCATTACTAAAGGTACATCGAAAGGTGTAAGAAAAAGATTTGAAGTTTTGGGTGTTGAAAATATTTATGATAAAGTTGAGGATAAGCTCGTTGCCCTAAATGATTTGACATTTAAGCTAAATATCGACAAAAATCAGATTTTGTACATGGGCGACGATTTACCTGATTTGATAGTGATGGACCATGTGGGTGTTTTTTCATGTCCCTCAGATGCCTCTATTGATGTATTGAATAAGGCCGAGTTTATATCTTCTTATAAAGGAGGAATGGGTTGTGTAAGAGAAATTATCGAAAAAGTAATGAGATTGCAAGGGAAATGGCCTCAATTTTAAACTATATATATATACTAAGGCCCTATAATTTAATCATTATACTTCTTAGCCAATATTTCATTCAATATCATGTTATTATTCCTTTATCTTCTAGCCCCACCGTTTTAGATAATGTAATGTGGTTTTTACTAACTATTACCACGTGCATTATTGCTGCCTCAGGATATATTATTAATGATATTATTGATAAAGATATAGACCTAAAAAACAAACCCAAAAAATCCTACATCCCATATTCCATTTCGGTCAATGCAGCATTTTTATATTATTGGACTTGGGTCGGTTTCGGCTTTTTGTTGGCTTGTTATATAGCTTTAAAAACTAATTTTATTACTCATCTTTGGATATATCCACTGTGTATAGCTCTCTTATATTTTTATGCTACCCGACTTAAATCGACAGTGTTGTGGGGAAATATTTTAGTGAGTTTATTTGTAGCATGGGTATGGGGCATTTTATTTTATATCGAAAGCTCGACTAACTTATCGGGTAAGATTTTAATTTTGCTAGGTACGGGATTTGGATTTTTAGGTTTTGGTATAAATTTAATGCGCGAAATAGTCAAAGACATTGAAGACATGGAAGGAGATGGATTAGCTGAGATTCGAACCCTTCCTTTAGTTTATGGTATTCATTTTTCCAAAAATATTTTATATTTTATTGGACTGTCAATTTTGGTTTTTATTATCATCAGTTCTTACCAACTTCAAGTTGCTTATGAAGGCATGATGTTTGGAATTTTTCTCTCTTGCCTCTTAGCTTTAACCCTTTTTAAGATCTACATGAGTAATAAGAAATCTGATTATAGTATGGTGAGTAGGTATCTTAAAATCATTTTAGTACTTGGTATTCTGGGAATTTATATTTTCACTAAAAACATTATATATTTATAATTATGTTAAAAAATTTGAAGTATCAACTTATTTTAGGTTCAAAATCTCCTCGTAGGCAAGAGTTATTAAAAAGCGGTGGATTTGATTTTGAAGTAAGAACACAAGATGGTGATGAAAATTTCCCAGAGGATATGCCTCACATTAAAGTAGCTGAATATTTATCTCAAAAAAAGGCTGCACAGCTGGTATCATCACTTAAGGAAAATGAATTACTCATCACTGCAGACAGTATTGTAATAATAGGAGAAAAAATATTAAACAAACCAGAAAACTATGAAGATGCTATCGATATGTTATCCTTATTGAGTGATAGCTGGCATACTGTTGCCACAGGTGTTTGTTTGACGACATCCACCAAAAGTAAGTCTTTCACTGTATTTACCAAAGTCAAATTTGATAACATACAAAAGGAAGAAATGGAATATTACATTACAAAATGTCAACCTTTTGACAAGGCAGGTGGTTATGGGATTCAAGATTGGATTGGTTTATGTAAAGTAGCTGAAATATCAGGAAGTTACAGTAATGTGATGGGGCTACCTATGCGAGAACTTTATGTTGAACTCATGAATTTTTAAAAATAAAAAGTCTATTATATTGAAATTGAATTTTATTTATGTAAAAATCAATTGTATTCGATAAATTATTGTATTTTTGCGCATAAAACAACAATATTTAAACACAAATCTAAAAACATTTATAATAAATAACATTTAAAAATAAATTTGTGAATTTAATCGATATTGTTATTTCTATCACTTTAGGTTTTATAATGTTTGGCATTGGCTCTTCATTAAAACTTCGTGATTTTATTAGAACATTTGCAAGATCTAAATCGCTCTATACGGGGTTAGTTTTTCAAATCGTTTTGTTACCTTTAGTAGCCATCTTAATAATAAGCGTTGCCCCCATAGACCCTTTATGGAAATTAGGAATATTTATTGTTTCAATTTCACCGGGCGGAACCTCATCAAATCTCATAAGCTATATTGCAAAAGCTGATGTGGCCCTTTCTATTACTTTGACTAGTTTCAACTCTATAATTATTATATTCACTATTCCTTTGCTCACCAATTTTGCTATTTCTTATTATGGTTTTGATAACTCAGAGTATGCATTGAAGATGGGAAGTACTATTTGGCAAATATTGTTTATAATTTTAATTCCTGTAATAATAGGCGTTTTTTTCAATAAAAAGATGCCGAAAATCAGTCACATCATCCAAAAACCCTTAAGAAATATCATATTAGTATTACTCGCAGGGATATTTTTGGTCAAATTTTTTATGGATGAAAATAATGGTGGTAGCGGATTGACAGTTGAGGCTTTAAAAACTCTCCTACCCTATTGTTTGGCATTGCATTTAATTACCCTCATTTTTAGTTATCTATTTTCGTTGATGATAAAGATTACAAATCAACAATCATTGACTATAGCCATTGAAGTTGGGCTTCAAAACACGACTTTAGCATTGCTTATCACTGCAACATTTCTTGGCAGTAATACTATGTCTCAGCCGGCTTTAGTTTTTGCACTATTTTCCTTTTTTACCACTTTAGGATTTGCAATGTTGGCCAAAAAGTTTGGAAACTTGTTCAGAAAAAAAGTGAAAGAAAATCTTCAAAATTTCGATTAATTTTCAGCTTTAACAAATTGTAAAGAGACTGAATTGATACAGTATCTCAAACCTGTGGGTTTTGGTCCGTCTTCAAACACATGGCCCATGTGCCCCCCACACTTCCCACACATCACTTCTGTGCGAGGATAACCTATGTCATAGTCGGTTTCTAATTTTAAGCCATTGATATCTACAACATCATAAAAACTTGGCCAACCTGTACCACTTTCAAACTTATGTTTGCTATGGAACAAAGGCATTCCACACCCTTTACAGCAATACAACCCTTGATCTTTGATATTGAGTAGTTCGCCAGTAAAAGCCCTTTCAGTACCTTTTTTTCTTAATACATAATATTCTTCCTTGGTTAATTTACCTTGCCATTCTGAATCGGACAAAATAAGTTTGGGAATTGTATCCCCTAAATTATTGACAAAATAAGGCTTTTCTTCCAAATTTGGAAAAGTCTGGGATGTTTTTGTTTCTTTAGTTTTGCAAGAAAAAAACAAAAAAATTGATAATAGGATAATTTGAATATATGCCATAATTTTTAATTTTGGGCTCTGTTGTCCTTTACTTTTGATAAATATACTAAAAACTTTATTAAATTGACAATTGATAATAAGATTAAATAGCTAAATGTCATCACTACATACAACCACTTCATACTTCCCGCATCTTCAATGCCAACTCCGCTGACTTGCCATGCAATAACTCCACCTAAAACCAAAATAATAGCAAAAGAGATGATAGAATATAGGTAATAATTCATAGATGAAGAAGCGCCAAAACTAAGAATACAATTGACTAAAGAATAAAAAAGCAGCATAGAACAAACTACTATCCAAGGGCTAAGATGCGATGTAGTTGAATAAGGAGTGTCTGGAAAGGCGGACGTTATCATCATCATCACTATCATTAGCGCAAAGACAAACAATACTTGTTTGAAAGGTGAAATTTGCAAATCTAGTATGGACTTCATAATAAGTAAGTTATCTAATAAGCTTAGAAACACATCTTTGAAAAATTGTTTAATATTTGTTAGTCTATTTTAACCAATCCTAAAAATTAAGATTATTGTATTGTATATATCTCCAAAAAAGTCGAAACTAGGTATTACTTGAAAGGAATTCAAATTTTAATAAATAGTAAGGTAAATTTTCAGCGTTCTTTTCTAAAATATGACAAAATATATTTATTGAAGACTTAATGTATCAAGTCTTACTTTGTATGGGGATACAATTGAAAAAAATCATAGTTTTCTTGATGATTAAAATACTACCGACTTGTAGCCAAAAAATTGCAAAAAAAGAACCTTAACCAAGAAAACATTCTGTTTAGGGTTCTTTATTTATCCTAAAATTCTATTCCTACACAATAGGAATCTATAATATTTTACAGTTTTCTAATACTTTTGCAAATATT
>CAZBCV010000193.1:0-5530 GCA_964490495.1 uncultured Aureispira sp.
GTACTGCAGATGCATATGTTATGAAAGCCAAAGGCAGTTTTGATCCTACTTTTAGTAGTAGTTTTGATAATAAGAATTTTGATAATAAGGAGTATTTTAGGTCTTTCAATGGCGAACTGAAAATTCCCACATGGTATGGACTTGATTTTAAAGCAGGTTATGAATCCCATAGAGGTGACTTTCTCAACCCTGAAAGCAATACGCCTACAGGAGGACTATACTATTTGGGCGCTTCATTGCCTTTGGGTCGTGGGCTTTTTGTAGATGATAGGCGAACTATGGTAAAAGAGGCGCGTGTAGGACAGGATATAGCCAAGACAGATCGCGATCTCATCAATAATCAGTTGCTCTTTGAATCCATGTATGCCTATTGGACTTGGTTTGCAGCCTACTACAATAAAAAAGTTTTTGAAGATGCTTTGGTCAATGCTGAGGTAAGATATGAAGGCATTCGTAAAGATGCTGAAGCTGGTGATAGAGCCAATATAGACACTGTAGAAGCAGCCATACAAATACAAAACATAAAAGTCAATCTCAATATAGCTAATAATGAACTTATGCAGCGTCAGCTAGAATTTTCTAATTATTTTTGGAACGAAAATCAAGTCAACTTAAGCATTGAGGCGGATGATTTTCCTATAGAAATTGAACAAGCGGTCACCTTTAGTCAAAATATTAATCAAAATTTAGCCATTGAGAACCTTATCAACAATCACCCTTATTTGCAAAGATTGATGTTGGACAATAGACAATTGGAAATTGTGAACCGCAATCTAAAAGATAGACTAAAACCAGATGTGTTTTTAAATTTCAATCCCTTAGTACAAGCTACTGGAAATCCTGCTTTGGCTACCAATTTATTGAATAATTATAAGTGGGGCATTAATTTTTATTACCCACTATTTCTCAGAAAAGAGCGGGCTGATATTAAACTCAACGAACTCAAAATATCTGAAACACAAATAAAGCTCACAGAGCAAGAAGTAGATATTCTCAATGATATCCGCCAACAAATTGCAGAGTGGAACGCTACTTCTGAGCAAGTGCTTCTCAATGAAGAGGCAGTAAGGTTGTACAAAAACATGTTGGATGCGGAAAGACGCCTTTTTGAGATAGGTGAAAGTTCACTTTTTCTTATCAATACGCGCGAACAAGTGTATATTAATGCGCTTACAAAGCTGAATGAAACCATAGCCAAAAACAATATTGCATTCAATAAAATATTCTATTACGCAGGAAAAATGGAGGTTCTGGTTGCACCACAGTAATTGTTTTTCAGTAAATTTTGACAAAACTTTAACTCAATTTTTCCAACTTATTATGATACAAGTTTGTTTGACCTATATAATAAAATTTGAAGATTATGATAGCGAATATGGTTATTGTTTTGTTTTCCTTCTTTGCACCCGTCAACAACGAGTTGAAACCTGACACTTGCGAAATTGCAAGAATTTATCAAAGCACTGACATAGACAAAGATGCAAAAGTATTAACTATGAATGGCTCTTTTTCAAGGGCTACCATGCTATTCGAACCTTATGTATTGGAAAAAGGCGAACACAATATGAACCTGACTCGAAAGGTAAAGGATTTGTATAATGTAGAAGGTACCAACATTTATATAGAAACTAGATTGTGTTTCAATATAGGATTCAAACAACCCTCGAAAGTAGTGATAGAGGATGTCGTAGGACATAAATTAGGGTTTGTTAATTTTCAATAGTAGGAGAATATAGAGAATTTTAAGTTCATTTTCTATCTCAAAATAAATATAAACTGAGCACCCAATTCACTCAGCACAAAAAGACAAAGATTGGCTTCTGGATCTTTATAGTTTTTGATAAATTCTTGTGCTTTTTCAGAATAGATGATATCTTTTGTGACAAACTCTTCGAGGGTAGAAGCATTGACAGACCACTTGAATTTTTTACCAGCATCTATCAAGGGTATGCCAATAACTATTTCTTGTTGGTGGACAACAAAAATTGGATATTTTGATACATTTTCGTCTAGTATCACATCAGCGGCCTGACCTAAAATCTTTTTATAGGGTTGGAGTTGCTCTTGTAATTCTAATATTTTATCTGTGGGTATCATAAGTTTCTTTTTTGGAGAACGGCGATACTTTCTATGTGGTGCGTATGTGGAAACATATCAACGGGTGTCACTGAAAGTACCTCATAATTTGTGTTAAGTAGGGCTAAATCTCGGGCTTGTGTTGCGGGATTGCAACTGATATAAACTATTTTCGGTGCACCACTTTCTATCATGATATCAATAACAGACGGATGCATTCCTACTCTAGGTGGATCGGTGAAAATAACATCAGGCGCTCCATGATGAGATATGAATTCTTTATTCAGAATATCTTTTACATCTCCAGCATAAAAAGTAGCATTACTTATTTTATTTATTTCTTTATTGATTTCAGCATCTTCTATAGCTTCTTTTATTTCTTCAATTCCTACAACATGTTTTACATTATTGGCTATATATAGGGCAATACTGCCAAGACCAGTGTATAAGTCATATACATTATCCGTAATTGAGAGGTGGGCATTTTTCACTGCAATATCAAAAAGCACTTTGGCTTGAAGAGGGTTAGTTTGAAAAAACGATTTAGGTCCTATTCTAAAAGATATATTATTGAGTTGTTGTGTAATATAGGGTACACCATGATAGTTTATGACGCTTTGGTCAAAAATGCTATCGTTGTGTTTTGTATTGATGACATAATTCAAACTTATGATTTCAGAAAAATTGCCCTTTATGGCCTCCAAAAGTGGAACAATTTTTTCTTGATTGTCTTCACCAAATATCAATGTTAGCATCCACTGCCCATCAGTGCTGTTGCGAATGATCATATTTCTTAATAATCCTGTATGTTGTCTTACATCAAAGTAAGAATAATCATTTTTTAAGGAGTATGCACGCACGAAATTTCTAATCTGATTGGACAAGTCATCCTGAAGCAAACATTGATCAATGCTCACTATTTTGTCAAAAAAACCAGCTTTATGAAAGCCCAAAGCTCCCTTATTGTCAATTATATCTTCTGAATCGGCCTCTTCTTTTGTAAGCCATCTCTTTGTCGAAAAACTATATTCTAGTTTGTTTCTGTATGTCAATTCCTGATGGCAACCCACAATAGGTTGTACAAGTTCTGGATTGAGTTTGGCAATTCTACTCACACAATCTCTCACAGTTTGCTCTTTATATTTGAGTTGCGCTGTATAGGCTAAATTTTGCCATTTACAACCTCCACAAATTCCAAAGTGTTGGCATGGGGCTTGAACTCTTTCATTGGAGAGAGACTTATAATTTTGGACAATACCTTCGCTTAGAGATTTTTTCTTTCTCAAAATCAATACATCTACTACATCTCCAGGTACGGCATTATCTACAAATACCACTTCGCCTGCCTCGGACCTACCTACTGCTTTACCTTTGTCGGCAATGCCGGAGATGACTAAGTTTTCAATAACTTTTTTCTTTCTTTTAGCCAAGTGATTGCAATTGAATAAAATTAATTAAAATATTCTCTCATACGCTCGAAAAAACCTTTTTCACCTTTGTCAACTACAGGATTAAAATTAGGCATTTTTCTGATTCGTTCCAATAAATCTCTTTCTTCCGAAGTTAATACTTTGGGTGTCCATATATTCACATGAATCAATTGGTCACCCTTACCATATTGTTGTAATGAAGGCAAACCTTTACCTTTCAATCTAAGTATTTTTCCTGCTTGCGTGCCTTCTGGTATTTTTATTTTTACATTGCCAGATAGTGTGGGGACTTCAATTTGAGTACCAAGGGCGGCATCTGCAAAATTAAGGTGTAAATCATAGACTATGTTGTTGCCATCTCTGGTCAATGTGTCATGTGTCTTTTCTTCAATACTGATGAGTAAGTCACCGTTAGGACCACCATTACCTCCTGCATTCCCTTTGCCTCGCATAGAGAGTTGCATACCTTCTTGGACTCCAGCAGGGATTTCAATTTCTATCATTTCATCTTCCATTGTACGGCCCTCACCTTTGCAAACTCCACATGTTGCTGTGATTTTTTTACCAGAACCATTACAAGTTGGACAAACTACAGTCGTTTGCATTTGACCCAAAAATGTATTTTTAATTTGCCTAACGTAACCAGAACCTTGGCATGTACCACAAGTAGAGACACTATTTTTGTCTTTGGCACCTGATCCATTACAAGCTTTACAAGAAGATTGTTTTTTGACTTTTATTTTTTTGGTAACACCCGAGTCTATCTCTTCAAGTGTGAGGGCTACTTTGATTCTTAGATTGCTTCCTTTTTGACCTGTACTTCTGCTTCTGCCTCCGCCACCACCAAAAAAACTTTCAAATGGACTTCCACCATCGCCAAATATATCACCAAAATGTTGGAAAATATCATCCATATTCATATTGCCACCAGAGTGACCTCCTCCCATATTTTCAACGCCCGCATGACCATATCTGTCATATCTTGCTTTTTTGTCAGCATTGCTCAATACCTCATAGGCCTCAGCTGCTTCTTTAAATTTATCTTCTGCGGCTTTGTCATCAGGATTTCTATCAGGGTGATATTGCATAGCTACCTTTCGATAAGCTTTTTTGATGGTATTTTCATCAGCATTTTTATCTACTCCTAATATTTCGTAATAATCGCGTTTCATTTTCTATATTGTTAATTTGTTCTTTTAACGAACTTTTTAAATTTATTTTTTATTAAAGTATTGGCCAAAATAGTTTCTAATTATTCTGCTACCACCACTTTGGCATACCTTATGATTTTTTCATTCAAAGTATAACCTTTTTCTATTGTATCCAGAACTTTACCTTTCATCTCCTCAGTGGGAGCAGGCACATTGGTTATGGCTTCATGAAATTCTGCGTCAAATTCGAGCCCGTTGGATTCCATCGCTTTTAATCCTTTACTTTCAAGAATAGAATATAACTTATTGTAAACAAGTTGTATGCCACCACTCAATACTTCTCCTCCTTCATCGGCACTTTTTTTAGCTCTGTCAAAGTCATCTAATACAGGCAACAATGCTGTCAGTGTTTCTTGAGATGCTGTTTTCATTAAATCAAACCTTTCTTTGATAGTCCTTTTTTTAAAATTGTCAAATTCTGCAAACAATCTTAAGTATTTATCTTTAGATTCTTCAAGTTCTGACTTTAATGTCTCAATGGCTTCTAAGTGGTCAATATCATTTTTTGACTTCTTGTCTTTTTTTGACTTTTTGTCCTCTTTATTTATTTCTTCTGCTTTGTTCGACATGAGATTTATTATTTTATTTATCATACCTCTATTTATCAATAATGTTGCCAAAACAACAATTAAGTCAAAATGACAGAAAATTGAAAGTATTTAGGTTAAAATGGCATTTATTGAATGAGATTGTATATTAATGTTTACTTCAATATTGTTTGATAAAGATTGTTGTGTGAAACCCTTATTATTGAAAACAATGCATTCTGAACAAGTGGAAAATATCAAAAATGGCATACGAATCCAATGGATT
>CAZBCV010000194.1:0-5512 GCA_964490495.1 uncultured Aureispira sp.
ATATCAATATAAACTCACTCCACAAAAAATAATTCAACAGCTATTTTATCTGCCCACATTTTGCCAGCTTGCGTCAGAGTATATATATCTTGAGTATGAACAACCCACTCTTTGTCCACAAATGGTTGTATTTGTTCCAAAAAATAAGCCACTAAATTTGGATTTATTTTTAGAATATTGGCCAAATCTACACCCCAAATGGTGCGCAAACCCATCATCACACATTCATTGTAGCGGGTATATTCATCTAAGTGCTCCACCTCATAAGCCATGGTGTTTTCGGATAAAGATGCTATATATTTGGGATTGTTGGCTATATTGTTTTTCCTCACCCATCCATCAAATGAATGTGCTGAAGGACCTATGCCGAGATAGGGCACACCCTTCCAATAGTTAGAATTATGAACAGCAAAATAGTCTGCTAAACCAAAATTGGATATTTCATAATGAACAAATCCTGAATTTTCTAGTCGTTCTATCAATGTTAAAAAATGCTTTTCGGACTCTTCTGTGTCCACATCAGGTACTTTTCCTTTTTTTACTAAGTGATTTAAGGCCGTGTTTTCTTCTATTGTGAGATTATAAGCTGAAATGTGTGGTGCTTTGAGGTCTAAAGCTTTGCTGATATTATTGTTCCATACTTCATCCGTACATAATGGAGAACCATATATTAGGTCAAGAGATAAATTATTGAATCCAACGTCTTGGGCCATTTTTATACAATCCATGGCTTCTGCTGCTGTATGCGCCCTATTCATCCACTTCAATTCTTCTTCCAAAAAAGATTGAATACCTATACTCAATCGATTGAAGCCTAATTTTTTCCAATCTTTTAGTTTTTGGTGAGTAATGTCATCAGGATTGGCTTCAAGAGTTATTTCTGATGTTGCGTCCCAATTGAAGTGGTGAGATATATTATTTATAATTCTATTTAGATCCTCATATCCTAAAATACTTGGTGTTCCACCGCCAAAATATATCGATTGTAAATGTTTTGTATTCAATTCATTATGTCGTAGATTTATTTCATTTACCATAGCATCTATCATGTTTTCTTTCAGCTTCAAGGAAGTAGAAAAATGAAAATTGCAATAATGACATGCTTTTTTGCAAAAAGGAATATGAAGATATATACCAGACATCTAAAATTACGTTATTGATTAAAAAAAACCTTTCCAAAGGTGATACTGTTGCAACATAATGAACTTTTATTTTTTATTTTTTTATAAAATTATTTAATTACCAAATTATAATAGGAATCCTTTTCGATTCTTGCGTCATAAGTGGATGAGAAATATTTTTTTATTTGTTTTAATAATATTTACTGTTTTAAATTCACTTGTGGGTCAAAAAAAAGTATGGGTTCAGCTTATTGATGAAAACAATCAAGTCGTCACAAAATCAAAAATCGATTCCTCTAGAATAGACAATTTAATCAACAGTAGAATACAAAAATTGCAATCTGAAGGATGTGTTACGGCCTATTTGGATACATTGTATTGTGGAATGGATTCTTGTACTGCAAAAGTTTTTGTAGGGTCAAAATATTTTATAAAGGCACTGAAAATGACTTCACAACAAAAAAGTATTTTGGAAGCTAGTGGTATAAAATATCGTCATATCATCAATAAACCTCCTGATTCAAACTATATTTTTAATATTTTGAGCACTTTGGTCCAACATCGAAACAACAATGGATATCCATTTGCTATATCGCAACTGAAGATTGATAAAATAGAAAATGACGAAATTGATGCATCTATACAATTGATAGATGGCAAATCCATGCTTTTCGATACCATCATAACGGAAGGACGGCTGTCCATGCCTAAAAAATTTTACAGCCGAATATTAGAAATAAAAAGTGGCGAGCCCTATGACCACAGTAAGGTTTTGAAATCATCAAAAAGATTGAGAGATTTGCAATATTTGACTTTAAGATCTGAGCCTAATGTGCGATTTATAAACGATAAGGCTCATCTCTTTATTATGCCAGATCCAAAACCGGCCAGTAGGTTTGATTTTTTGATTGGCGTATTGCCACAAGTGGAAAATGGTGTTAGAAAAATTTCATTTGCTGTAGATTTTACAGCAGAAATGTACAATAGCTTTCGCCGCGGTGAATATACTTTTTTGCAAGTAAAAAGACTGATGCCCGAAAATCTAGAGTTGGTCATGAAGTCCACCGTGCCCTATTTGGGTGGATTGCCCATAGGTAGTCATATTGATTTTAGGCTGTTCAAGAATGCCAATGTAAATCTTGATTTGTTTTTTGATGGCGGCGCCCAATGGCTTTTCAGTGGCTTCAATCAAGTCAAACTTTTTGCAAGTTATAGGTCTTCATCTCTTATAGAAGTAGATGTTGAGCGGATTGTCTCCAGTGGTCGATTGCCGTCAAGATTAGACATTTCCTATTCGGGAGCGGGAATTAGTCTTAATTTAATGGGTTTAGATTATCGATTCAATCCTACAAAAGGTTATTCATTTGACTTCAATACTGTGGCGGGTAACAAAAAAATATTGCCTAATGTAGCCATTACTCAGCTGCCTAATTTTGAAAACAGCTATGACACACTGACTTTGAGTACACTCCAAATAGAAGCGGATATTTCTGCGGCCTACTATTTTCCTGTGGGCAACTGGGCTACTCTAAAAACAGGAGTGATTAGCGGAATTAGATTCAATCAAGAAGGTGTTTTTGAGAATGAATTGATGCGCATTGGCGGGAATAAAATTTTACGTGGTTTTGATGAAGAAAGTCTTCTGACAGATTTTTATACTTATGGTACAATGGAGTTCAGAATCATTTTTGATCAAAATTCTTACTTCACAATTCCTTTTGTAGATTGGGGATACGTAAGAATTCAAGACACGATGACGCCAGTGATAGGTTTAGGTATGGGTCTAAATATCGGTACTAAAGCAGGTATATTTAATGTAGCATTTGCTGCGGGAAGAGCAGTGCCCAATCCATTAGATTTTGGAAGGATGAAAGTCCATTTTGGTTATGTAAATTTGTTTTGAATCCTAATTTGTTTCTGCTGATTCGAACGGGTAAGTCCAGACGGTTTTTTTAGGTATTATATTCTATCCTTTCAATAGCTTTTCATGAATTACTAATTGCCAGCCACCACTTTTAAGGGCCATTTCCAGCATTTTTATATAATTGTTTTTTTGTTCTTCTGCCTTTTTGAAAAGTGAAGTAGCTTGCGCTTTGTCTTCTATTATTTTTTTTGCTTTTCTTGAAATATCGGTATATTCTTCAGGTGCGAACGAAGCGAATACACCTTCTTTGATATCAAAATAGTCGATATCGTGGTCAATAGAGAGAACTTCTGGTTGTGGCCAATCATTCAATGTCACTGTCTTGTTTAAACTATCTATCGAAATATTCACATTTTCAAAATCGTAACCTACAGATACCTTAGCATTGACTCTAAGAATAATTTTCTTTTGAAACAAGTTTAAAAAATCGTATTCATAATAAGTCTTATGGTGGTATAGCTCTGAAAAATTTCCCTCTACTGCTATAAGTTTTGTGACGGTTTTCATTTTTTCCAATACTACTGTGGCATTATCGGATTTTAGGGCACTAAAAACACTATGTTTCATATAAAAAAATGTAGCCATGGCTGCCATAACTGCAATTACTGCTGCGAATAGGTAAAACTTAAGCGAGGACTTGACCATTATTTTTGTTTTTATTAGAAATGAGTAAAATTATGACACCAATTATAGAAGGAATCACTAAATTCAAAAACCAAAGCACATAGGTTGCCGTAAGCGCCCAAATGGGTAAAATGCCAATATTTTGCCAAACCATTATTGCTATTTCACCTCTTGCAGGAATACTTAAAAAAGCCGGCAAAGGTATTAAGGTTTGTATCATAAACACACCTGCTACATGGCTTCCTAAAATCCAAAACTCTGCGTCTATACCCAAATAGTATAGAATACATAAGTACTGCACAAAATATATACCATATCGCATCACAGACCACATCAATACTTTGGTGAGAAGTTTAGAATCATTGGGATAAATAGTTGCTACATTTGATAACATCTTCTTCCACTTTTCAAAAATAGACCACTCGCTCATTTTATTCACCATCTTTCGTAAATAAAAATATGTGACAATCATAGCTATAATTTGAAACAATACCACTGCATAAAACAAATAAGGAGTGGAAAAAAATTCATTGATGATCGATTTTAAAAAAAAATAACTCATGACCATACCTATGACGACATTGATGAGGTTTTGTGCTATGCTTCCTGCAAATGTTGACGAAATAACTTCTCTACTTTTGTCTAATGGAGACATCAAAACTCTGCCACCATATTCGCCTAATCGTGCTGGTGTAACCACTCCAAGAGATACACCTACAAGCACAGACTTGATGGCTTCCAAAGTAGATATTTTTATAAATGGTTTCATTAACGTTTTCCACTTAAGACTCTCTAAATACCAGTTTATAGGCATTAAAAGTACTACCAAAATCATCCAAACAAGATTCTCAGACCAGTTTTTTTCTAGAAATGTATCGACTATGTTTTTTTGGTTTTGGGCAGTATGGACTTGATGTACCAAAAGTAAGGTTATAAGTATCGCTACTGTATATTTTAAATAAGAAATGTGCCGTTTTGATATATTCATATGAAAGTAATGGCACAAAAGTAAACGAAAAAAATGAAATAAAATAGATTTTCAACTGCATTTTTTAGGTTAATATTGTCCATACGGCGCATTTTGAATGTTTTCCTTTTTGGAGGGTAGTACTTAAGAGCAAATAGTTGATTTAAAGCGTTAGAAGCCTATTCCGATAGATGGCATTGTATTTTTAGCTTCTCTAAATGTATGTTTAATTCTTTAAGATGAGTTAAAAAAATAGGTACAAAAGTCAAAACATTTGTACCTATTTTTAAAACTTTATTTTATTAATCATTTTTTTATGCCAAAGCGTTGGCACTATACTTCAGAATGTCATTAATAGTTTTCTTGCTGGGAGAAAACATCACTTTAGGTAAGGAATCAAAACCTTCTTTGAGGTCTGTGTACGAAGTCATGAGAGTACTGTCTTCCTCCATGGCAAACTCCATTTCGAGTCTTTCGAAAAGGTCCACTTCTTTAAAAATAAATCGTACGATATTGTTTTCGGTGTAGGTGTGTGTCATCCACAGGGTTTAGGGTGTTAATGAATTATATATCAATACTATAACTTGATAACTTTCTAAAATATTGTATAGGTATTAAAATTTTTTTAAAAGGATACTTTTATCTCATTCTATCAGCAACGATGTAGATATTGCTTTGTTTTCTCATCTCTTTGGCAGTTAAGTGAGGAATCAGATTATTTTATTTTTTTTATAATTTCTTCATAATAACTTTCGTACTGAGGAAGAATGTATTGAATATCAAATTTTTTGGCTTGTAAATAGGCTTGACCTCTGAATTGTGAAAGTTGAGTCTCATCGCTTAAAATTTCTAAACATCTTTCAGCCATACATTCTA
>CAZBCV010000195.1:0-5419 GCA_964490495.1 uncultured Aureispira sp.
AAGGTTTTTGAATTTTTGACAAAAAAAAGACCGGCTCTCCCTACAGAACCGGTCTCGAGTAAACAATTTGCTTAATTAATTACTCATAAACTCAATCTCGGAACAGTATATGTCCAGAATCGTGCCAAAATAGGATTTAGAGTAATTTTAATTTTAATTTATTTTTTAATTTAAACTTTAAATCGTTGAATTACAGTATTATAGGTGGTTTTATTTTTGTTCAAAAAAAATTACCGACTGGTAAATCCTTTACTTGAAACTTCTTTACCATAAATAATGCTGACGTAATAATAGAGGGCATCATGGTTGTTGTGCAGATTGAAAGTGACAGTATTTTGAGAGATGGGGGACACTACAAATTTTTCTGAAAGAACTTCATTACCTACGCTATTGTACACCTTCAATAAATGCTCTCCTTGATAAGGTGTGTCATAATGTAATGAAAAGGTTCCTTCATGCTGTTCAATTTTTTTTATAAAAAGTTTATTTTTTGGGGTTATATCTAAATTACAATATTCGCTATAAAGTATTTTCATAGATTCAAAAATATTGAGTCTGCCTCCAGAAACAGTTATGTCTTTCAATGAAGAATTCTTATCTGTTCCATTCATCAATGCATTTTTCAATATTAAAGGTATTTCTTTAGGGTTTTGGAGGGCAAAATCATTGAATTCTTTACAATGAGTACTCAAAAGTAATGCTGCCGCTCCAGCCACCATAGGTGTAGCTAAAGAGGTTCCAGCTGTAGATCTATATTCAATAGAACTAGAAGATAGATGGGTGGTCCAAATATCAATATTTGGTGCGGCCATATCAACATGTTCATTATTAAATGCCGTGCCCTTATCGTGTTCATCCGCTTTATTGGTTCCCGTCACTACCAAAATATATGGACTTGGACATAATGCTGGTAAATCACCAGTTAATCCAATATCTCTAAATTGATTGTCTGTGGCTACGACACTAAGAATACCTAATTGCCCCAGTAAGTCATAAACTTCACACCAGTTAGGATGCTGATGAGGAAAGCTACCCCCCAAACCCGCAGAATAATTGACAATTTGAATATTGGCACCTTTTTCTCCATGGGTCTCTATATATAACTTTTTTTGGTCTGCTATATATAAGCAGGCTTCAATGACATCACTTGGGCGTGTGCCTGTGGTTATCGGCATTACTTTTATGTTCCAATTGATACCTGCTATACCTATTTGATTGTCACCTTTGGCTCCTAAGACACCTGTAACTTGGTTGCCATGTTCACTTATTTTGTGTATTCCACTGTTATTCGATTGATTCCAACCTATATAATCATCAATATATCCATTTGCGTCATTATCAATTCCATCTTCTGGTATTTCATATTTATTGATAAGTAAATTATCCTTTAAGTCATCGTGAAGCACATCAAATCCTTCATCAATTACTGCAATTACTATCTCTTCATTATTGTAAGTTTTACCACCAGTATTAATATTCCATGCGTCGAAGGCTCTGATTGTTTCCAGATAATACTGTTTTCTTAATTGTGGGTCATTAGGTCTTTTTCTCCACTCAATTTCATTATTGAAGTCAATTTGTTCAATACGTTTATCTTGACTAAATTTATTGTAAATATAATTAATATTATCAGAATCGACTAGGTAGTAATTGTATTTAGGATTTAATCTTTTTATTTCTGTTCTACTTCTTAATGGTTTGAGTTCTTCAATTATAGTACTCAAGTTATTTTCGTCCACTTTGATAATAATACCGAGGCTTGTATTCAATTTGTCTTGCGAATACAATTGTCCTGCGACGCCTACAATTAATAAAAAAGCAAAAAAAATATTTTTCATATTCTCTATTGTCTTGTGGCAAATCCTTTGCTTACAACTTCTTTGCCATGTATGATGCTGACGTAATAATAGAAACCGTCTAACGCTCTATTGAGGTCTGCTGAAATAATCTTTTTTCTTGAGGAAGTCGGCGTAAAAGTTTGCGTATATATTTCTTTGCCAGAAGTATCATATATTTTTAATGTGTGCTGATCAATGTAAGGCGTGGCATAGTCTAAAGTTAAAGTATTATTGCGCCATTCCAAAGTATTGATTTTGATATTGGAAACAGGGGTGATATCTTCTTCACAAAAATCGGTGTAGATGATTCTTAGCGATTCAAAAATATTAAGTCTGCCGCCAGAGGTAGTAGTAGTTCTAAGAGAATTTCTACTATTTACGCCATCAATTAAAGCTTGTCTGATGATGAGCGGGGCTTGAGTAGGGTTTTCTTTGATGAACTTATTAAATTCCACACAATCTGTAGTATTCAGTAATGCCGCGGCACCTGCCACCATCGGTGTGGACAATGAAGTTCCCGATTCGTTTTTGTAGGTACCTTTTATGGCAAGATCAGTGGTTAAAATATTAGTGCCTGGAGCTGCTAAATCGACATTCATGGCCCCAAAAGCAGAATCTGGTTCTAATTCATCATTGGATCCAGTACTTGTTACAACTAATAAGTAAGGACTCGGACAGGTGGCTGGTACATCTCCCTCAACATCTATATTGATGCGCTCGTTGGCTGTTGCAACCACAGAGAGAATTCCTACTTGACCAAGGGCATCGTAGGTGCTACACCAATTGGGAAAGTCGCTTCCAAAGCTCCCTGTCAAACCTGCTGAGTAATTTAAGACGCAAATGTTAACACCTTTAGTTCCACCTGAATTTAAGTAATCTTGTTTTTGACGTATTATATAAAGATTAGACGCTATGACGTCACTCACGAGTGAACCAGACGATACGAGTAGGATTTTTGTATTCCAATTGATACCAGCTATACCTTTATCATTGTTGCCTTCAGCGCCTAATACTCCAACTACATTTGTACCATGAGAACGTACACGATGAGTGCCACTTTTGTCGGCTTGGTTCCAACCGTTAATGTCGTCTATGGTTCCATTATTGTCGTTGTCTATACCATCATTGGCTATTTCGTTCGGAAACCTGAATATATTATTCGCTAAATCTTCATGAGCGATGTCAAAACCTTCGTCTATCACTGCTATCACCACTTCTTCATCGTTGGTGCTTTTCCCACCAGTACTCAGGTTCCATGCATCAAAAGCTTTAATGACTTCTAAATAATTTTGCGAATTGAGTCGGGGATCATTGGGACGTTTGCGCCATTCTAACTTTTTGTCCCATTGAATACCTTCGATATTTTTGTCTTCTTTAAGTTTTTCGTAGAGATTTAAGTTGTCATCAGAATTTAAAATAAAATATCCATATTCGGCATCTAAAGTTTCAATTTCTAAAGTGCCAAAATTATCGCTTCTCAATTGAGATGAAAATTGATTAAGATATCTTTTAGATGACTTTACTATGATTCTCTCAGGAATACTGTTTTCAACTTGTGCAGTAGCAACGCTAGAAAGTAAGAGGAAAAAAAAGACGATGAAAAAGGGTTTGAAAGTGTTCATATGTTTTGTTTTTTCAATCTATTAATGCAAATTTTGTACTTTATATTGCGATGAAGATAATAATTTTTGACAATCTGTATAAAGTCGAGAAATATAATTGTGTGCTTGAAGCAGCCTTGAACCATACCAAGAAAACATTTCTCCATCCACTAACATTATAGGGATGTTTTGCAATTCCTTCTCCAATTCTTTAAGATCTTTTTCCTTAAAAGGGTAGGGCTCAGATGACAAAAAAACGATATCTGGTTTCAACTCTTTTATTTTATCTGCACTCATCTCAGGATATCTTTTATAATCATTACAAACATTCATGAATCCATATTGGTTCATCATATAAGCTATAAAAGTGTCATTCCCGACACTCATATATGGTTTTTTCCAGATCAAATAAAGAGATTTTATAGAATGCATCCTTTTTTCAGGTATTGATTCGGAGAATTGTACTAAATTATTAAGAATGTTTTTGAAACCCGAATTTGGGAAAATTAAACTAAAATCTTTGCAAAAATGGATAATATCTTCTATTGTGCGAATATCAGACACATACACAGGACATATTTTTTGTAGAGCTTCTATGTCTTCTTTTCTATTTTCTTCTTTATTGGCTATTATTAGTTCAGGTTTTAATGATGTAATAGCACGAATATTAGGGTTTTTGGTACCTCCTATAACTTTAGTCGTTTTCTTGATATGTTGAGGATGGACACAAAATTTTGTCACACCTACGATGTACTCTTCTAGTTGGGCCTCACAGAGAGTCTCTGTCAAAGACGGCACCAATGAGACCACACGTTGAGGCGTTGAATACAAACTTATAGATTGTCCTAACTGATCGTAAAAAGACATCATTTTTTTGATTTTTTAGTAGGTCCTAAATAGTCTTTTTCACCAGCTAGTACTTCTGTTTTTAGATGATTTTCTACAGGTGGTATGGGACAATTGTAGCCTTCACTGTAGGCACACCAGGGATTATAAGCTTTATTGAAGTCAATATTGATAAATCCATTTTGAATGTTGTCTGTCTTTAGGTTGATGTATCGGCCACCGCCATAAGTCGTAGCACTATTGGTTAAATCCTTGAAGGGGAGAAAAAGATAACTATTAGCTAAAGGATTCATCTTTTGAACACTTTGGTAGAGGTATAATTGAATTGTGTCATTGAGCCTTTTACAAGAGGCGACTGCATAAACTTTGTAGGGTTTTTTCATGCCTGAGTAAGTGGCCATATCGAAAGGCTGACTTTCATTTTTTAAATCACAAGTACATGTTAGATTCCAATGTTCATCTGCTGAAAAAAAATCTAAGAATTTTAAATCCTCTTTTGTCAAAGGAGATCTTTCATCCAACAAAAAACTTTGTTTGTATTCGTTCCTAAATTCATTCAGTTTGTGTGAATACGAGTTTTTTTTTGTGGTGCTACAAGACAAAAGTATTGAAAATAAAACGACGGTTGTAAGAAATATGATTTTATGTAAGCTCATTTATTTGTCAATTTTTACTTAATGGTGAATAATTGAAGTGGAAAAAAGTTTAAATTATATATTTTTGTGCTTTAAATTATTTCAGGTTAATATATTATTATGACAAAGGTAATTAAATTGTCATTATTTTGGGTAGTTTGTACCATGAGTTTCTTTTCGTGCAAGTCGGAAGATCGTACTATTGAGGAGTCGATGGTGGGTGTATGGGATGTATATGCGTCTAAAATCAATAAAAAAAACAATGATTTTGTGAAAGAAGGTTGGTTTGAGTTTTCTGCTGAAAATACAGTAATATCAAATGTCTTTCCTGATAAAGAAGCCAAATCATTTAAAGTAGATAGTAAGAGATTAATCATTGAAATGGAGCCACCATTTGATTTGTTATTCAATGAGTTTTCAAATGACTCAATGCACATAGAAGGTAAATTGAGTTATTACTATATGGAATACTTTTTAGCTAAAAGAAAGTGATTTGTTT
>CAZBCV010000196.1:0-2899 GCA_964490495.1 uncultured Aureispira sp.
GGAGATAGAGCTGCCCAAAAACAGCTCTATCTCCAATATTGTGATTTAGCTATGAGTTTAGCCATCAGATACGCATCGGATGTGCCTCAAGCTATGGATATTGTTCAGAATACCTTTGTTCGCGTCTTTCAAAACTTACATAAGTTTGATGGAGAAATAAGCCAATTTTCTACATGGGTATCGACTATTTGTATTAGAGAAGCCATTGCATATCTCAAAAAAAGCCAAAGGTGGGTTCTTGATGAAAAGGTGTGGGATATTATCGAAGAAATTGAGGACATTCCCTTAGAAAGATCAGAAGATATAGAACTAATTCAAAAAACTATTGAAAAAATGCCGCTCATACATAGATCTATATTGATGATGTATTTCTATGACGAACTTTCCCATAAAGAGATAGCTGAAATTTTGGACATCAAAGAATCTAGTTCACGCTCCAGACTTAATAGAGCCAAAGAGGAGTTAAAAATACAATTAAAATGGGCTAAAACCTAAAATTATATATCATGGACAAAAAAAATATTATTAAAAATATACTTCACAAAGAGGCGCCCGAGTGGGATAAGAGTTTAGTATGGCAAAATATAGAGCAACAAATCCAGCCAAAGAAAAAAAGAAGGCCTGTTTTCATTTTTTTATTCTTGATGGTGATATCGCTTGTCATTGTTTGGAGTGTAATGAAGACATTAAAGACACCGACATCCCTTATTGAATCAAATCCAATTAATGATGTTTTAGTAACTCAAAAACATGTCAACAAAATTGATGACCGATCTATTGATAGTAGGCTCAGCGCTAAAGAAGATAGCACATTAATTATCCAAAAGGAAAATGACATTACAGAAAACACTTCAATTTTAGCGTCAAAATCCTCATCTCCTCTATTCAAACCTTTTTATAATGACGACCCTATGATAGAAAATAAATCGCAAAACCCAAGTGTGAGGAAAAATTGGATTAATGACTTAATAGAAGCGGATAAAATAGATTTGGGAAATACATTACAAGAGAATCTATTGGACACTTCACAAAATATATCGCTAATTTCTGCTGTGTTAAAAAAGGATGATATAACTGATCAATATGAAGAACCGTCTTTACCGACTTTAAATTTTAAGTCCATTAGCTCAAATAATATAAACAATGTTTCAGTAAATCAAAAGCATCAGCAATCTATCAATCACAACACCTTTCCGCAATGGCATTTGAGTTTTTCAAGTTCTTACGCAGCAGTACGACGCAAAATAAGCCATTCTGATCCTCTCACTTTGAATTATTCCAACACTCAAGAACAACATGTCACGTCCAATGAAGCTTTAAGTGCTACATGGATGGTCAGCAGAAAAGCTTTCAAAAACATTTACTTTTCGGCTGGTGTTAGATACTTGCAAATCAATGAATTTTTAGTTGCCGACGATGTAATTATTAACTCTGGTATTCAACAAAATGACCAAGCCTATGTGCTCAATAATATTTCGGGCAATACATATCTCTCGGGAGAAAGGGCCTACACTCGCCGCCAAGGATTTTCTATCAAGTCGCCTAACAAGTACCAACGAATCAATATTCCCATAGGGATTTCTTCGATGAACTCATTAATGGGTAGAGACATCACCTTTGGAATTGGCATGGATTTTAATGTTTACCAACGCTATTCAGGTATCAATATGGGACTGGATAATAAATTCATATACAAAGAAGCAGATAAATTTTCAGAAATATATAGAAAAAACTGGGTCAATTCATGGTTCGTCCATTTCAATGTTGACATTTTGAAATACAATGATTTTAGGGTATTTGTTGGAGGACATTATGCATCTGATATAGGTTCTACACTCCAAACACGGTGGGCAATTCATCAAAATTACAGTAGATATGGGCTAGAATTAGGTTTGAAATATTTTTGGGAATAATTTGAATGCAATTTATATTAAATAAAAAACAATTCCAAAAAAACAATAAATCCTTGTTGATGGATTTATATAAATAAGAAGAGTAAACATCCTTGAATGACCCTTCCACAAAAATTTTCTGAATATTCCAAAACTTTGTACCTTGTGGCTTTTTCCCATTTGTGTAGAGGAGATATTGGTTTATGTGGTATAGATTTAAAACATTTTTCTTTTTTTATTGGCGAGCCGTTACTGAATACAATGTGCAAGCTCCTTTTCTTTTTGCTTTTGTTTCTCATGTATTAGACACCAGCAGAGAGTATTATGCTTATAGAATTATAGAAGATCAAAGGAAAAAATTTAAATCATCCAATGTAACTATACCTAAAATAGATTATGGTGCAGGCTCTTTCAAAATACAAAAGGATACTCTCAGAATCAAAGATATAGCTTCTTCAGCATTGTCTCATCCCAACAAATGTAAAATCATATTTAACATTATCAATCATTATGGTTGTAAAAAAGTGCTTGAATTAGGGACTTCATTAGGTATATCTTCTGCATATATGGGGGCTGCAAATCATTTTGGCCAAATAACAACATGCGAAGGCAACCCACATATCGCCCAAATGGCTGAAAATTTTCATAAAGAGATGGGCTTAAGTCACATCCAAATTATTTCTGGACCATTTTCCGAGACTCTACCCAAAATATTGAATACAAAAAAAGAATTGGATTTTGTTTTTATAGATGGTCACCACAGTGAAAAACCAACAATAGAATATTTCGAAGCCATTATCAAAAACTGTCATGACAACAGCATTATTGTAGTGGATGACATATATTGGAGTGCAGGAATGACCCGGGCTTGGAAATATATTACTCAACATCCAGAAGTAACTTTATCCATAGATTTATTTGACGTCGGAGTAGTGTTCTTGAGAAAAGAACTTTCTAAACAAAATATTTCATTTCTAACTTATAAATACAAACCATGGAAAATTGGT
>CAZBCV010000196.1:2999-5300 GCA_964490495.1 uncultured Aureispira sp.
ATCCAAAACAAAACTATAAACCTCAAAATAAACAAAAAGAAAACATTAAATATTTCTTACATCGAAGCTGAAAACGATCAGAAAGGATGGTCCATTACATTATCACCACAAGAAAGGATTTATGGTGGTGGATCCCGGGCATTGCCGATGAATAGACGAGGTCTATCCTTTGATCTTGACAATCGTCCCTGGTATGGATACAGTGAAGGTGCCGACAATCTCAATTTTTCAGTACCCTTTTTTATTTCATCCGATGGCTACGGAGTCTTATTTGACAATCCTTCACGTGGGCACGTGGACTTAGGAAAAACAAAAAAGATGGAATGGCAAACTACATTTTCAAGTGGGGAACTCAATATGTATATTATTCCAGGAAAAAATACCGCTGAAATACTCAAAAAATATCATTTACTAACTGGATTTCAGGGCTTACCACCTCGATGGGTTTTGGGCAATTTTATGAGTAGATTTGGATATACTTCAGAGAAACAAGTACAAGAAATCTCACAACAAATGAAAGATGCAAAAATCCCTTTTGATGCCATTATTTATGATTTATTTTGGTTTGGGGATAGTATCAAAGGCACTATGGGGAATTTAGATTGGGTGAATACAACTCAATGGCCCAACCCACAAAAAATGATTTCGGATTTCAAAAAAGACAATATCAAAACTGTACTTATTACAGAACCTTTTGTGCTAAAATCTTCACTCAACTACGAAAACTCTAAACACCTTCATGCTGTGGACAGCTTAAATCAACCTTACGTTCTTCAAGATTTTTACTTTGGAGAAGGTGGTCTCATTGACTTATTCAGAAGGGATGCTAAAGATTGGTTTTGGCAAAAACATGATGCACAAAACAATATAGGTGTGGACGCATGGTGGGGCGACTTGGGCGAGCCCGAAAAACATCCTAAAGACATGTACCACAATCTCAATGACATGGGGCACAAAAGGTTGTTTTCATCCGACGAAATTCATAATATTTATGGGCACTATTGGACAAAGATGCTTTATGAAAACTATGCTCAAAAGTACCCCAACGTCCGATTATTTAGTTTGAATCGTAGTGGATTTGCAGGTTCTCAAAGATACAGCATTTTCCCGTGGAGTGGTGATGTGCATCGCTCATGGAGTGGCTTAAGAGCCCAACTTCCTATCATGTTGGGTATGAGTATGAGTGGCATACCTTACATGCATTCAGATGCTGGAGGTTTTGCCATGGGTGAAGGAGATGTAGAGTTATATCTGCGCTGGCTTCAAATGTCGATATTCACGCCTATACTTCGACCTCATGGCTCAGCTTTAGGTGAGATGGACAAAGCGGCCTTCAGTTTTCCTTCGGAACCTGCACTGATGCCCGAACCCTATAAGTCGTGGGCCAAAGAAGCTATTGAAATTCGTTATCGAATGTTGCCTTACAATTATACCCTTGCGTACGAACACTCTACTTTAGGAAGACCTTTGGTTGCACCAGTATTTTACGATTACCCACAAAGTTTTCAAGATTTTGACAACATATATTTATGGGGCAAAAATATACTTGTCGCTCCAGTTTTGGAGAAAAATTTAAAACACATGGACATAAGATTGCCTGATGAATCCAATTGGTATCTTGTTGATTTTCTTCAAAAAAAGAGCATAAGTCAACATAAGTCGTCTGCTTCCTTAAGTTTAAATTCCAATAATATCCCCATTTTCGTCAAAGAAGGGAGTTTCATACCTATGTCTCATCATAATGGAATGACCTCTGATGATTATAAAACAGATAGCTTGTGGCTTCAATATTATTATTCAGAAAAGCCTTCTAAATTTACCCTCTTTGATGATGATGGGATAGATAAAAAAGCTCTTGAAAATAACGCTTTTGAACTACTGACCTTTACAGCAAAGTCTTCAAAAAAATCAACTCAAATGTCCATATATTCTAATGGTGGCACTTATGACAAACAACCCCAACAAAGAAATATTCATATACAAATATTGGGTTCTGAATCCTTTAAATATGCTATTGTGAAAATTGGAAAATCTAAGCGAACCATCTCTTTAGAGGGGCAACAAACTATAAATGTCAATTTCAACAAAAAGCCCATTAAAGTGAAATTTGTGAAGTAGGGGTTTGGTTATTGGTTAATGGTTATTAGTAAATGGTTATTAGTTATTGGTTATTAGTTATTGGTTATTAGTTATTGGTTATTAGTTATTGGTTATTAGTTTTGGAAACTAATAACTGAATTCTGCCTACTGCCTACTGCCAACTGCTCACTGCCCACTGCCTACTGATAATTGCTCACAACT
>CAZBCV010000197.1:0-5289 GCA_964490495.1 uncultured Aureispira sp.
TTTTTCCTCGTGTCAAGTCTTTGAGAGCTTCATAGGGTTGTGGATAAAGTTCTCTGCGGAGAATGTTTTGGATGGCCTCTGCCACAACTGCCCAATTATTGTCCAAATCCCTTTTTAAATTTTCCTCATGTAGTATGAGTTTGTCTATACCTTTGAGTATGGATTTGTAAGCGATATAAGTGTGACCTAAAGGTACGCCCAAATTGCGTAATACCGTACTATCAGTCAAATCTCTTTGCAGACGTGAAATGGGGAGTTTTTGAGCCAAATGTCCAAAAATAGCATTGGCCATACCGAGATTACCCTCAGCATTTTCAAAATCTATTGGATTGACTTTGTGTGGCATGGCGGAAGATCCTATTTCTCCAGCTTTTGTCTTTTGTTTAAAATAATCCATAGAAATGTATGTCCAAATATCTCGACAAAAATCTATAAGACAAGTATTCAATCTTGACAAGGCATGGCATAAACTGCCCAAATCATCATAATGTGCAATTTGAGTAGTGTATTTGGATCGCTTCAGGCCCATGGACTGGGTCAAGTCATCGGCAAATGAAGGCCAATCTCTGTGGGGATAGGCCACAAGATGTGCATTAAAATTTCCTGTAGCTCCACCAAATTTGCATTTTATTTCTATTGATTTTATTTCTTTTTCTATATCTTCGATGCGCTCCAAAAACACTTCTAACTCCTTGCCCAATGTCGTGGGAGACGCCGGCTGCCCATGTGTTCGGGCCAACATAGGAATTCCTTTGTATTCGGCGGCTTTTTCAGCTATGGCTTTTTTAACGTCTTGGATCAAAGGCAACATTTCTTCATACAACGCATCTTTAAGAGACCAAGGTATGGCCGTATTGTTGATATCTTGAGAAGTGAGACCAAAATGAACAAACTCAATATAGTCTCCATATCCGGCGGCGTTCATTTTATCCTTTAAAAAATATTCTACCGCTTTTACATCATGATTGGTGGTCCGTTCTGTTTGTTTGATAGTTTGGGCATCCGCCTCCGAAAAATTTTTATCAATTTGCTCTAAAAACGGAATTAACGACGAAGGCACCGATTGCAACTGAGGCAAAGGCCACTCTATCAAAGCTATTAAATATTTAATTTCTACTGAAACCCTATACTTAATCAAAGCATATTCTGAAAAATATTTGATTAAAGGTTGAGTAGTATTTGAATATCTTCCGTCAATGGGTGAAATGGCTGTGATCATGATGTTTATTTATCTATTAAAAAAAATATTATTTCTTGAATACCAATGTTGTTTAGTTAAGACCAATTTATGAAGTCTTTCCCTTTCAAGCCTGCCTGCCGGACAGGCAGGGGAAAGATTTAGATAGGGTAAAAACAATCAATAATAACCTTAACTAAACGACATTGACTTAAATATTACTACTCCTAAAAAAGGAAACTTATAATTATCCCATTTAATCGGTATCTCTTCTCGTGGCTGCATCCTCAATTCTTTTTATGTAGTAATAGGTTTCTACCTGACTTCGAACAGCAATATCATCCGAATTTTTTTTATATTTGTTCGTTTGAGATTTATCAATAAATCGTGCTTTGACATTGTCTTGCAGTTGGATTTGGAGACATGTTTCTATGATGCCCGCAATATTTTTGTCCAATACAGGAAAAACAGTTTCTACCCTATAATGTAAATTACGCACCATCCAATCGGCAGAAGACATATACACTTCGCGCTGTCCATTATTATGAAAAATAAAAACTCTGGCGTGCTCTAAATATCTGTCCACAATAGATATCACATCTATGTTTTCACTCAAATTTTTCTGCTGAGGCACCAAACAGCAAATACCTCTCACAATGAGCTTAATATTTACCCCTGCATTGGAGGCTTCATAAAGCAAATTAATGATCTCTTCATCTTGAAGGCTATTCATTTTAAGTATCATTTCAGCCTTTTTACCCTTTTTGGCCCCATCTATTTCTCTCTTTATGAGATCTATAAATCTTTCTTTGAGATTAAATAGCCCGACGCCAAGGTATTCAAAAGGTTGTATAGGTTTTTGTTTTGTTTCCAAAAATGTAAAAATCCTTGCTGCTTCCGATGTCAATCTTTTATCAGCTGTAAAAATACCAAAATCAGAATAAATCTTTGCGGTATCTTCATGAAAATTGCCCGTGCCCAAATATGTGTATAATGTAGGTTTGCCATTTTCAACTCGCCGCACTAATGCCAACTTGCTGTGCACTTTAAATCCAGGCATAGAATAATACACACTTACACCTGCTTTTTCTAGCTCTTCGCCCCATGTCAAGTTGGCCTCTTCATCAAAACGAGCTTTCACCTCTATAAACGTACTCACTTGCTTGCCACTTTTGACAGCATTTTTTATGGCTGACATGATGCGAGACACTTTAGCCACTCTGTATTGAATGATTTTTATGTGTGTGACATCCGGATCAATAGCCGCATGCTCAAAAAACTTAATGACTGATTCGTAACTATGGTAGGGCACGTGAACAAACCTATCTTTCTCATTGATGGCGTCAAAAATAGAATCGGCATCTTCTAATTCTGCAATTTTTATGGGCTTCAATTTTTGATCTTTCAAATGTGCTAAATCAAATGACGGAAATTTAAAAAAGTCAGAATTATTATGGTAGCGACCTTCCGGCAGCAAATCCAAATCGTCCAATTCAAAGACCTTCATCAATTCATCCAAAAAGTGGCGAGGCATGTTTCTGTCATAAACCAATCTTGAAGCCACACCCACATTTCTCTTAGTCAAACTTTTTTTAATTTTGGACAATAAATCTCCTGAAAATTCATCATCTATATACAGTTCTGCATCTCGGGTCAATTTGATTGAAAATGAATCTTGAATATTGTATCCAGGAAATAAATGCCTCACACATTGCCGAACAACGTCATCCAACATGAGCACTTGATGTTCGTTGGACTTGGAAGAGGGCAATATCAAAAAACGGCTCATATGGTCTGAGGGTATTTTGACAATGGCGTATTCCGACTCAGGTTTTTCAGTATCTTTACTAAACATATGAAGAGCCAAATATAAAGCGCCCGTATTGAGAAAAGGTTTGACTTTATTGCCTGCCAATATTACAGGTTGGACAAAAGGCAACAAATTTTCATTAAAATATGTGTCCACAAAAACGACTTGATCCTTGGTCAAATGTCTCCACGACACTAGATTGACACCATTCTTTTTAAGCCCTGGAATGATAGCTTTTTCAAAAATTCTACTGAACTCCAGTTGTTGTTCATTGGCTATGCGCAAAAGTTCTCTCAAGACAATTTCTGGTGAATAATCTATATTTTTAAGTGTTGTTTTGTCTGCCCGTGCAATATTTCGATGATTGGCCACCCGAATTCTAAAAAACTCGTCTAAATTGGAAGAATAAATGGCCAAAAATTTCAATTTTTCCAATAATGGCACAGCCGGGTCTTTAGCTTCCTGAAGCACTCTATAGTTGAAGGACAGCCAACTGATATCTCTATGAATATATTTTACCATGTATGACGATGAAATTGTAATTCAAATGGCAAAAATACTAGAAAAATATATTTAAGGCTTAATATTATGTAATAATTCAACATTAATTTTTGTGTAGGCCTATCTATCATGCTAAAATGTCCATCAATATTGAGCCTTATTCAATACTTCATTCCATACTCTAAAGAGATTGCCACTGCATATTTTTTTGATATCTTTTTTGGAATAACCTCTCTGAAGAAGGTGGTAAATGATATTGGGATAGTCGCTCACATCTTTAAGGCCATTGGGCAATGAATCTCCTACGCCATCAAAGTCAGAACCCAAACCCACATAATCTACACCAACAAGTTTGACCACATGGTCTATATGGTCAACGACTTTTGATACATCGGCAAAGACTGGTGGAAAATCCAAATCAAATTGTTTTTTAATGGCTTTTTCTTCTTCACTTCCTTTGGCAATATCTTTGGATTTTAAAAGCTCTTGATATTTTTGGCGTCGCGCTCTAAAGTCATTGGCTATATCACCATCCACAAAAGTAGAACCAAAAGTAATCATAACCACACCCTTTGTGCGCGCAATTTCCTTAATAATCTCATCACTCACGTTGCGTTCAAAATCTGGTGTAAATTTTCGGCAAGACGAATGTGTAGCAATGAGCGGCACTTTAACATATTGGGCCACCTGAAAAAAAGCACTGTCTGAAATATGAGAAACATCTATCATGATACCCAAACGTTGCATTTCATCCAGAACTCTATAGCCAAAATCACTCACACCGTTCCACGTCCGGCTGTCATCATATGAGGAGTCACATATACGATTGTCTTTTCCGTGGCAAAGTGTCATATAGGCCAAACCTCTGTTTTTGAAATGCAATAAATTGGCCAAATTGTCTTCTATGGCTTCTCCGTTTTCTATGGCTGGAATGATCGAAAACCGTCCGTGACGCTGAGCTTTCAATATGTCTTTTGGCCTCGTAGAGTAGTGGTACAAATCGGGCTTCGATCGGGCTATAGTTTCTAACTGATGAAACATACTATCTGCCAATAGTTTGCCGCCACCTGTGCTTTGATAAGATGCTGGAATATACACTGCCATAAAAGCACCATTCAACCCCCCTTTTTGTGCTCTAAGTAAATCAAAATCCCCTTTTTGTGTACTATATACCATATCTAACATAGCTACATCGGAAGTAAAATTGGCACTGTGTAGCCTCAATGGCAAATCTATGTGCCCATCTACTATGGTGTATTTTTGGCTGAGTTTTTGGGCCTTTAATAGCAAATTAGAATTGAATTGGGAATGAGCCATTTGAAAGAACATTAGGGTATGAAAAAATAGGATAATCAATGTTTTCATCTGTATATTATTATTTGATATTTAATGGTCAGATGGAATCTTTGATAAAAAATAATCATTGTGGTTTGTACCCGCCTGAACATTTTAGTCGGGCAGGTAAAATAAACCATGATTATTTTTTATGTCGATTTCATGAATACAAATTTAGAAAAACACCAAGTGCAGACGGCGTCCCGATGATGATTGGGATAAGATTTTTGAGGGTTTGGTCGCTGCGACTGAACAGTGCTTTCACTTTATTTTTTAATTGGTTTCCAAAATATTAGGCAAGTTACGACTTTTTCCTTTCGCTGTATGCGTTTTTGATGAAAAAAATTTTCAGTTTGTTCGATAAGAAGTACTCACAATAATTGATGGTACTTCTGTGTTGGATTTTTGTTTCTGCATCAATTTTACTTTCTTTTTCTTTTTTCTTGATAAAAAAGAAACAAAAAAT
>CAZBCV010000198.1:0-5235 GCA_964490495.1 uncultured Aureispira sp.
GACGGCGACATGGTGGATCTGCCCGTCAAGCTCCGGCCGCATCGCTCGCTTCATGGTCCACTCGTCAAATGGCCGATGCTGATCGCCGGCAGCTACCGGTGTCTCGAGACCGACCGGATCGCCTCCATTGGCGAAACCGTTCATCGCGATCTCGCTTTCTCTCGGCAGATCTATGACGAGGTCGCCGGCCTTTGCCTGGAGCTCGGCGCCGACGAGGATGACTTGGTGGCCTTCGAGCGCTACGCTGAGGCGGCCCGCGCGCTCGAAAATCCCTCGTCCGCCATGCGCGCGCTCGCCTCCGGCGCGGTCCACATCGAGCGCGTCGACAAGCTCGTCGCAAAGATCGCCGATCACCTCGGCCGGCCGATCAGCGGCGTCGATGCGATCGTGGCCCGTGTCGATGCGCTCATCGCGCGGAACCAGGCCGAGGCGGCGTGAGGGCTGTCGGCGCGAATAGTCCACTCCGGGAGGCCGACGCCGCGAACGTCACGAGGGTCTGAAATCAGGGTCGCAGGGATATATATCCCGCCAGTCATCAACGCGTGCTTCTGACCGAGTTAGAAGAGTGACCGCCAACTCGCGTCACGGTTCGTGAAGCATAGCGGCTGGGCGCATGTGAAGCACCAGCGCGTGGGCGCGATGAGCGAGATATCGTCCATGTATCGATGGGCGATATTTCGTACATGGCGGCGGTGGTCGATATTTCGATCTTTACCGTGTGTCCGAAATAACGTACATACTGTCCGTGTTTGAAATTTCGAACAGGACGTCCTGTGATCCTCCGACGCCTCGAAGACCTGGCAAGCCTCATCCGTGGACGCCGCGAGGCGCTCGACATAACGCAACAGCAGCTGGCCGACCGGGTCGATGTCCGGCGGGGTGTCATCGTACGCATCGAGAAGGCCGATCCCGGTGTGGCCGTCGGTACCATCTATCGCGTCCTGCGCGCCCTCGATATCGATCTCTCCTATGAACGCGACGAGGTGCCAGCCGCGGCGGCGAAGGCTGCCAGACCGTCAGCGAAGCGGCCGCCCATCGACATCAACGAGATTGTCGACGATGAGTGAGCTGCGTGTCCTGATTGCGGACGAGGAGGTCGCGACCATCCGCCAGGGTGACGGAGGACGGTTGAGCTTGGTCTATGACGAAGCGTGGCGCTGGCGCGCCGATTCCTATCCGCTGTCGTTGTCGATGCCGCTCGCCCGGGCCGATCACAAGCACAACACGATCAAGAACTTCCTCTGGAACCTCCTGTTTGAGCAGCACCAGGCCCGCGAGGAGTTGGCGCGGAAATTCGGGGTGTCGCCGACCAACCCGTTCGCACTCATCGGGTGCGTCGGCGAGGATCTGGCCGGTGCAGTTCAGATGGTGCCGCCAGACAAGCTCGATGCCTTGCGTGGACGCGAGGGCGCCCCGCCAATCAGCGAAGCGCGGCTCGCCGCTCACTTGAAGAAACTGCTGAGCAGCCCGGGCGCCACGCAGATCAATCCCGATGGCGGGTTCTTCAGTCTTGCCGGCCAGCAGCCCAAGAAGGCGATCTGCTGGCTTGGCGGCAAGTGGCGCGAGCCGCGCGGGCGCACGCCGTCGACGCACATCCTGAAACCACCCGCACCCTGGTTGAATGCGCCCGTCGAGAACGAGCACTTCTGCCTCACCCTCGCCAAGGTCGTCGGCTTGCGGGCCGTCCAATCGGACGTCGTCCATATTGACGGCATGCCCGTCATTGTCGTCGAGCGCTACGACCGCTGGCGGGTCATCGACGGCAAGCGTGCGAAACTCACCCGCACAGGTGGCGTCGTCTACCGTGTGCACCAGGAGGATATGTGTCAGGCCTTCGGCGTGCGCCCGGAACTGAAGTACGAGGAGCGCGGCGGTCCGGGTTTGCGGCGGATCATGCAATTGCTCGAAGGCTCGGATCGGCCGGCCGATGACCGCGGCGAATTCATGAAGACGGCTGCCTTCAATTTCGTGATTGCCGGCGTCGACGCACATGCAAAGAACTTCAGCGTGTTGATCGGCAACGGCGGCGTGTTTCGCCTCGCTCCGGTCTACGATGTCATGAGTGCGCTGCCATACGATCAGGATGACTACTATAAACTCGCCATGAACGTCGGCACCGAAGGCGCCTGGAAGCGGATACGCCGGTCGCATTGGGAAAAGGAAGCCAAGGCCTGCAAGTATCCAGTCGACGAGTCGCTGGCGCATGTCCGGCACTTTGCCGAAGTCCTACCAGACGCCGCCAGCGACACGCTCAAAGCCTGTCGTGCGGCCGGCCTTAAGA
Organism: uncultured Aureispira sp.; assembly: GCA_964490495.1. GTDB lineage: Bacteria > Bacteroidota > Bacteroidia > Chitinophagales > Saprospiraceae > OLB9. Next base: position 2,282 of record CAZBCV010000198.1, read on the forward strand.
CCGAGGTGTTGCCCGTGCTCGTCGATGAGCTTGCCAAGCGCTGCGCCGGGCTCAAGGAGGACTACTGATGTCAGCGCCGCCCGGCGCCGGGTGCGGACATGCGCCGAGCCGGCCGCTCACTCGCGTTTCCTGGCCGGATCTCATCAATTTCATCGCAAATGTCGAACTCGATGACGCGCTCGTTCCAGCAGATAGAGACCGGGCGCAAATCGATCGCCGTGGCCGGTCCTTCTTCAATTTTCAGGTGCTGGCGCGATGTGAAGATCCCCATAACGCGGTTGGCTTTCAGCGTCTTGTGCTGAGGCTGCGGATGGGTCACGACGAGGGCTCGTCCGAGATCGCGCTTCTTGCCTTTTCGGTTGAAGCGACTGGCATGCAGAACTTGACGGTTTCGCTTCAACCAGGTCTCGGGATCGCTGATACTGCGTGGCGCAGCCATGGCAGCGAGGTTCCGATACCATTGGCGGACAGCCTTCGGGGCAGAACTACCGTCGCTGATATTAATGAAAACCGCTCGAGTATTGATGAAGATGACGTCGTTCGTGCCGCTGGCGAAGACCGCCTTATTGGCGTTGATGGCCTTCTCCACGAATTCCAGGGCGATGCGGATATTGTCCAGAACCGAGGAGCGGTATTCGTTCTGATCGTTGGCCAGAAGTGCCGCCCGAAACCATTTTTGTTGATCCGAGAAGTCTTGCAGCGCCTTGGTGTCACCAGCAAAGAACAGCGCGTCCCCGTCAGCCCAATTGGCCTCTTGGGTGACCTTGTCAACAAGACTGCCAATAAGGGGGCGGACTTCTGCCCTCAGGACATCGACTTCCGCCATTCGGTCTTTGATCTGTTCCGGCATCTCTGTTTCAATCTTGCTCATCCTGATCACGCACGAAGAATGTGTAGACTTGGAATGGCATTACCTCACGCAACCTGATCTGATCCGATCGCTGCAGCATCCGCGTTCCATCGCCAATTACGGTGGCCGAGATTGCGCCGACCGTGATCGCCGCTGCGTCACCGGGTCTGTTCAAAGCGACGGCTTGCGGCTCAGTGACGGCAGCGAGTTCCATTTTCCAGATTTGGGCCCCGCCCATTGCGTAGAAGATGCTGGCATGAAACGCTAAAGATCGTGCACAGATGGCCATGAATGCAATCATGAAAAAAGCTTCGATGCCCATGGCCCAGGCTAGGCGTGCTGCGGCGCTCATGCCACCTTTTTCCTCAGGCACGACGAGCGGGGAGTCGAGGAAGAGGTAGCGGGAGCCCGCCATGACGCCAATGATCGACATAACTCGTATTGTTTGATCAAAGAACCGCGCATCATCGACTTCGGCTTTGAGGACGTAAAAACTCGAAGTGCCAGATTGCTTTGCGAATTCCTGCAAAGCCCTATGGGACCAAATCGATAAGGCCAGGACCAGGACGGGAAGGACAAACAAGAAGAGGTCCCAGTCGGCTTTGAGCGCCTGCCGGCAAACCTCATAAGCAATGATCACCGCAGCCGGGAGGGCCGCGCAGCTCTTGCCGAAGAGAATGCGGTACCACATGGTCGTCGTGCCCAGACGGGAGGAGCCAGTACGGCGGACGGGACTGCTATCGGCGACAGCGGTGTAGCGCGAAAGCGGAGCGACCGTATCGTCATGATGCCGCCCCTCCGCAACGGCACCATGACGCAGCGCGTCCTCAAATGTCGATCTCCGCCCAGATCACATGGTGGTCGCTCGCCACGTGGATCTCGCGCTCCAACTCGTCATAGACCGTCCAGCGCCGTGGTCGCGTACCTGGCCACGCGCCCTTGCGGAACAGGCCGCTGGCGGTGACCTTCTCGAACAGGGCCGGCGACAGCAAAAGATAGTCGATCTTCTGATTGTCGTTGCCGAGGCCGAACGTGCCCATGCCGCGCTCCCCCGTGCCTGGGCGGCCCTTGAACTCGCCCGTATCGAACGAAGCGTGGTCCGCCACGTCGGCGAGATCCGTATCGGCCAAAAGGGGCTGGAGGGGCTCACTGTCCGGGGTGTCGTTGAGATCGCCGAGAACGATGACGTTGTCTTTGCCAGCCGCGCGCAACGAACGATAGATCTCCGCGGTACGGATGGCCTGGGCTTCGCGCCTTGACCGGGAAGCCGGGGAGTCCCCGCCGAACTTGCTCTTGAAATGGTTGGGCAGGATCCAAAGCGTCTCCCCCGACGGTGTCGTGACGGCAAACTCGGGACAATCGCGGCTGAAGATGGGTTGGCCGTCCGGGCCCAGGTCGTGAATGTGGCTGCGCATGAGCCCGATATCGAAGCCCGCCCGGGTCATCAGGCCGACGTCGATGCCGCGCCGGTCATTGCCGTCGATGACCATGACCTGATGGTACGGCTGCCCGCCGACTTCGCGAATGACATGATCGCTGAAGAGCTTCAGAGCGACGCGGTTTTCGGCTTCGATCACGGCCAGGACATCGGCGTTGACATCCCGGATCACGCGACCGGTGTTCATGACAGCGATCTCGTTGACCGCGGCCGTTCTGAGTTCGACCCAGCCGACCCACTCGTCGCGCCCTTTGGCCTTGAGAACAAACAGCGTGTCGCGGGGGCGTGAGACCATGCGGCCGCGGATCTGGCGCAACAGTGCGAACGGTCCCGTGTGGTCCTTCTCGAGCCCCAGTTCGATGATGAGTTCGCGCATGCGTGCGAGATGGGCATCGGTGTACTCCGGCTCCTCGAACAAGGTGTTGAGTTCGGCAACCGCGCGCAGGATGGGCTGACTGACGCCTTCGTCCTCGTTGAAGGCTCGGGCGCGGTCGAACAGGTTTTCGACATTGAAGGCGGCAATCTTCATGGGGTGGTGCTCGAAATCTGACTTGGTGCCAACGGAGACGGAATCTGAAACCGACGTGTCTGCTCCAAGTGATATCCCTCGGTTGACCGACCATACGCAATCCGTTCGGATCTGTCATGATCCGCGCGTCGGCAGCG
>CAZBCV010000199.1:0-5189 GCA_964490495.1 uncultured Aureispira sp.
AGCATGAATAATTAAAATTGTAAAGCCAATTCATTATTTATATTTAAAATCAAATCATTTTGGAACATTTATGCTCATCATTATTGTTATAGTTGGACTCACCTTTGATAATTGGATAGAACGGATACAAGATAGCGAAGATATGGCTATAGCACCCATATTTATTATCTTAGCTATGTTTATTAGTCTGGTTTTATCAATCATCAAGATTCGCTCTAAAAGCTAAAACAAAATATAGAATAACATTATCCTTAAAATCAAATATAGTATGAACACAAAAATAATAATGTACATCATTGCAATAATAATAATTATCATCGCTGCAATAGTATTAAGTGAAGAAATAAAATTAATTCATATCTTAATATTGGGTAGCGGTATTCTCTATTTCGGCTTACAAATATTGCGGATGTATAAAAGTAAGTAAAAATAAATCAAGAGAATTTACATTTTTTCGGAGGATAAGGTATCAGAATACAGAAAAAGTCTATAAATTAATTCTACTTTGTTAACTTAGATTTTTTTTTAAATTTTTGATAATAAAAGGTTTCTCAGTCGCTAAAGCTTCTTCGAAATGACGATCACATGTGTAGGTAAAGTGGAAAAAAGAGGGCGGCGGCGAAGCCACGCCGCCCTCTTTTTTCCACTTTACCTCAAAACAGCGTCGTCATTTCGACCGACGGGAGAAATCTGTCCCTCTTTTGGCCTCCCATTTTTCTAAACCAAACATTGTCATTTGTAAGAATTGTGTGGTGAGAAAACTCAATTTATCCTAATTTAACAAAGTAGAATTGAATATGCGGACGAATCTAAAATTTCGTGTAGAAACAAAAAATAAAAAGCTGGACAGCCCAATAAAAAATGAACAGCTGCCTACCTTGCCGTCAGGCAAGTCCGCATAGGACAAATCCTAATTAAAGTGCAAAGGTTTTATTATAAGAGAGCTCAAAAACCGTGCATTGATCAAATAACAAAAATACGAAAGAATATTGTAATTCAACAATATGTTCTCTTATCCGCAGACTCTAATTATTGACTTCTTTGATTTTTATATTTTTGAACCACACTTTATCTCCATGATCTTGCAACGATATATGTCCTGATCGTGCCATACCAAAATCTGGCATGTCTTTAAATTTGCTTTTGGCTATACTGTTTTTCCACTCTTCATCGTGCATTGTAAATTCTACAACTTTAGCTCCATTGAGCCAAAATTCTACTTGCCCATTGATGTTTTTTATCATAGCTTGATTCCATTGTCCTCCGGCCAATACAGTTTCTGGCTTGGCTTCTATCATGTCATACAAATCAGCAGCTCTGTGGGTTTTTATTTTAGCATCAGGATGACATGCGTTGTCCAATACTTGCATTTCTGGCCCGGTTTGCCATACAAAATCATATTTTTTGTCTTCAACTACGTTAAAAATTAAACCGCTATTTCCACAATCATTGACTTTCCAATCATATTTGAGTATGTAATTTCTGTATGTCTTTGCAGTAATAATATCGCCCCCATCAGCAGCTTGCCATTGGCCTTCGGGAAGTTTTTGTGCGTTCAGATGTATAGAGTTGTCATTTATAATCCAACTTTTACCTATAGTGGATTTATTAAAGTTGCGCCAACCATTCAACGTCTTTCCATCAAAAAGTAATTGCCATCCTTGTGCTTTCTCAATGCCAGAAAGTGTGTTATCGTTTGTGGTACTTTGAGGTAGCATGTCTTGTGGATGGTTGTGAAGAGAAAGGATAAAACGACTCATTTTTTCAAGATCTTTGTCATTAATACTTTTGTGTGGGTTCATTTTGGCTTTGCCCCACACACCTGTACTACCATTCGAGATTTTTGACATCAAATAGCGAATATTTTGAGAAGTGGGCATATATTTTTGAGCAATAAGAACATAGGGCGGACCCATCAAAAATTTATCTACTTTGTGACATGTAGCACACATATACTTTTCGATAAGGAGTTTTCCTTCTTCTATATCTGCATTATTGGTCACCACAGCTGTTGAGGGTGACTCAGCAGAATTAGTGACTTTTTTTGTACTATCGCACGAATATAAAATGCTTGTCATCAACACTAAAAATAGGAATGCTCTCATTGAATTGAATTTTAAAATATTATTTAAACCAGGATGCATATTTGACATAATTGTCGGCGATACGATTTATCTCGCCCGAAATTAGTTCTTTGGATATATCTTTTACTTTTTTTGCAGGCACACCAGCATAAATTGTACCTGATTCTACGTGTGTGTTTTGTGTCACTACAGCTCCAGCAGCTATGATACTGTTGCTTTCTATAATACAATTGTCCATCACTATGGCGCCCATACCTATAAGCACATTGTCATGAATGGTACATCCATGTACTATAGCATTGTGGCCTATAGATACATTGTCGCCTATGGTGGTTGGATGCTTTTGATAAGTGCAATGAATGACAGCGCCATCTTGGACATTGACCTTGTGGCCCATTTTTATATAGTGAACATCTCCTCTTATTACTGCATTGAACCATACGCTGCATTCGTTTCCCATCGTCACTTCGCCAACGATAGTGGCATTTTCAGAAAAATAACAATTTTCGCCCCATTTCGGAGTTTTATCACCCAATGCTTTGATTAAAGCCATAAAGTTATATTAAATTTTGGGTAAAGTTATGACATTTTTTCTTTTTGAGGCTTTTTGGACGTAAATTTTTATGTCAATATTTTAAAGTGTTTTCTCTATTTCCAATTTTGAATATTTCTACCCTTTGTTTTTTTAAGGGCAAAAAGACTGCTTCACAGTTAATTATTTGAAAACTATATCTGACCCTTTTTTGGACCATATTGAGAATACATTTTTTTTTATGGCGCTTAGCAAAATACTATTTTTTTACTTTTTTAATGAGCCTTATAGCCCAATCATAATGGCTTGATGTAGAAGAAATAAAGTAGGCTCCCAATGATGTAGTACCCGTCCATTCATATCTTTTCTTTTCGAATAATTCTTCATCACTGTGCTTTGCGATGAGTTGAGTCATCAAGTCATGACTCGATTTAAAACTCATTTTAGCATCTTCAAGCGGAGTAGATTTGTATTTTTCCCAAATCCACTTATTGAGTTCTGGGGTAGTTTTCCAAGTATAACCTTTTGCTGGTATTTCTGGTTTGTTTCCATTCATCCCTGCATTGTACCATTCTTCCATCATCAAGTGCCAATGATGAAGATGCATGAGCACGTCTCGGATATTCCGATTCATTGTGCCTGTGGGGAAGTCTGCTTTTTGCTCCTCTTCGGGTAGAGATTCTATCAGGCGCAAAAGAGCGTCAAAATTCTTTTTGCTCAAATCCAACAATTCTGCTTTATCAATAGGTCTTGCCATATTTTCAGTTTAAAAGATTATTTTTTGTATGTTTTTGATACATTGAGCTAGCATATCACTAATTAACAGGGGTTGAAAGGATTTAGTTTAATATGGGGATGAGGAATGAAAAGCGTTTTTTTAGTAAAAAGGACGGAACTATATCTATATACAGTTGCCGACTGCGGGCGGTTTTCCTGTCGAGCTACACCGTTGCTGTTGCGGTCTACACGGCTTGTTGTCAGCACGGAAACAGCAATTGACATATAGTTTTTGTTAGCGTTTAGTGCTTTTTTTTATTGTTATCATCATGTCATTACTCATGTGCATTTTGTTATTCGAGATTATTCAATATCTCTTGATAGCGTCCAGTTGCAAGGTCGCTTGCTTCTCCCTTTTTACAAAAAGCAAAGTTTGCCAATTTACTGTTGGGATTCTCAACAACAATTTTTCCGTCTGCCATTTTGAAGTTTAAAACGTTTAGTGCATCTAAAAATCGAACATCTTTTTTAGCTCTTTCATAGAAAGATAAAACATAAACATAAAAAAATAGATTATAGCGAAAGAATGGGTATTCAACTTTCATGAATAATGCACCAATTCCATAATGGCAAGGTCCAAGAGGTTTGCGTGTTTCCCAATGGCTGAGTAATGATTCCACCGCCTTATCAAGTCGCTCATCTTTATTAATAAATGGTGAGAATCTGAATGTATCTAAGACGGCTAATGTTGTTCCAGGATTTGAGAAAGAGGTTTCTTCTCCTCTGCCAAATTTGTAGGTATTACAACGCCATCCCCCATCATCATGCTGAATTTCCAAAAGATGGTTAAAAGTTTTTATAAGCCTGCTGTCATTTGAATAACCCAAACGACACAAAGTTCTTGCAACATTAGCTGTATGACAAGGATAGATTGCACTTTTTGGTGCAACTTGAAATCGACCGTCTTCTCTCCATAAACTAAGCATTAATTCACCTGCTTCTTTCATTATTGCGGTCGAAGTCGATTCCAACTCTGCAAGTATTAACACGCTCTCAATAGTTGAAAATGGGGCACCTTTGTATATCCGTCTATCAGGAGTAGTCCATAAATCATCTCCATTATCATAGCGTTTTGCAATAATTGTGTCTATGTCCGATTTATAACGTTTTGTCAAAGTCACTGTTTTATTTTGATGTCCTATACTCATGTCATTGCAAATTTATTCAGTATGTTTCACTGTCCTCTTAGCATGAACACTAATGAAATTTTTTTAACAAACATACATATATTTCTGATAAAAAACCCATCCATTTTTATCTTGTAAGACATTGATAAATAATATTGTAAATGTGCTCTATGGATTAATCAAGCACAAATATAAAAGAAAAAATATCTTTAGAGAAAAAAAGACGAAATAATTTAAAAATGATGAACTGTTTTGGACTTAAGTTTTGATAATTAATTAAAAGGACTTACTCTGGCACAGGCATGACTTTAACGAAGATAAAGAATTGAAAATGCCTTTGTATTCTACTTGCAAAGGTAAGAGAATAGTCAAGATGCCCAACGATATCTCCATAATAATACGTAAATTTAGTTTTCAAGCCTGCCTATCTGTCGTCTGAGGCAGTTAGGTCTGGCTTTGCTACCTAAGGTTCCATTCAACTAGGCGTTCATAGCATTCTGTCATTAGGAAGGGAGGAGGAACGTTTAGTTATTGGTGGCTGGTGTTTTTTATTGTCCATGTTATAAAGATTTAATTTTCATTTTTCAGTTGTTCCAAGTTTTTTTCTGTTTGTATAAGATGATGTGTGGCGTGGTAAGTCATCAAGTAAAACATTTCTCTAATTGTCAT
>CAZBCV010000200.1:0-5127 GCA_964490495.1 uncultured Aureispira sp.
AACATCATGTCAAGAAAACCAAGACAACTCAAAGAGGCTGACCTCAAACAACAAATAGAAAAACTGCTTTCTAAAAATCCAAAAACAAGATACAATCCTTTGCAAATATCAAGGAAGATAAACGTGGCCAACCCTCCCGAATCTATAAAAAATGTGTTGAACAAGCTCATTTCTGAAAAAAAAGTCATACAGCTTTCACCAGAAAGATATAAATGGGAAACTAAACCTCAAACATCATCACCCAAAAAAGGTAAAACCACTGAAGATGTCATTTTATATTCTGGCGTAGTTGATATGACACGTTCTGGAGCAGCCTATATCATCAATTCCGAATCGGTAGAAGATATCTATGTCCATTCCAAAAATCTCAAAGGTGCTATGCACAAAGATGAAGTAACGGTAGCTGTTACCGAAAGTCGTTCTCGCAAAAGACCCGAAGGCAAAGTTGTCTCCATCGAAAAACGAGCTCTTACCCGTGTCATAGGGCATATACACCTTTTTAGCAATTACGCTATACTTACTCCCGATAATAATCGAATATATCCGGAGGTACTCATTCATCACGATGATGCGTCTGATGCAAAAAACAATGACCGTGTTGTCGTAGAAATCACCTCTTACGGTTCTTCTCGAAATAAAAGTGTATGGGGTAAGGTCATCAAAATATTGGAAGACATTTCAGATGTAGAGATGAATATGCAATCTATTCTTTATGCACACGGTTTCGACCCTGAGTTTTCTGAAAAAGTCCTCAGGGAAACTGAAACTATGACAGGAGAAATCACTGAAATAGAAATCAAAAAACGTAGAGATTTTAGGGACATCACCACTTTCACCATAGACCCACTCACCGCCAAAGATTTTGACGATGCCATTTCTTATCAAGAATTAGAAAATGGAGACTTAGAAATAGGTGTGCATATCGCCGACGTCACACATTTTTTAAAGGAAGGTTCGGAATTGGACAAGGAAGCCATTAGGCGCTCTACGTCTGTATATTTGGTAGATAGAGTTTGCCCCATGTTGCCCGAAAAACTCAGTAATGATCTTTGCTCGCTCAATCCCCACGAAGACAAATATTGTTTCTCAGCGGTATTTATATTGGACAAAAACGCTAACATCAAACAAGAATGGTTTGGCAAAACTGTGATTCATTCCGACAGGCGGTTTACTTATGAAGAGGCCCAAGAAAGAATTGAGTCAGGTAAGGGCGACTTTGCCAAAGAAATAAATGAGCTCAATAAAATAGCGCTCAAATTAAGGGAAAAAAGATATGCTGAAGGAGCTATCAGTTTCGAATCTGAAGAAATGCAATTTATTCTTGATGAGGCTGGACTTCCTCAAGGTCTTTATATAAAGGAGCGCAAACAAGCGCACATGTTGGTGGAAGATTTTATGCTTTTGGCCAATAAACATGTGGCTATCTATATCGCTCAAAAAGCCAAGCCAGAGATACCTTTTATATATAGAATTCACGACTTACCAAATCCAGACAAATTGGTGGATTTTGCTGCTTTTGCAAAAGAATTGGGATTTCCTTTTAGAATGGACAAACCAGAACAGATTATTGAATCTTTTAATAGGCTTGCGGTAGCGGCTCAAGAAAATCCATTACTTAAACTTTTAGAACCTTTGGCCATACGCACCATGTCTAAGGCCGTTTATTCTCCCGAAAACATTGGCCATTATGGTTTGGGTTTTGAACATTATACACATTTCACATCACCTATACGGCGATACGCAGATGTGATAGTGCATAGATTGCTTTTCAAAAACCTTTCTGATATTTATCGCGAAGATAAGGAAAAACTAACCACACTAGGCAAGCACATATCTGACCAAGAGAAAAAAGCTTCTGAGAGCGAAAGAGAATCCAATAAATATTTTCAAACCTTGTATATTTCCCGATTTATTGGAAAAGAGTTTGATGGTGTGGTCTCGGGCATTATTGAAAAAGGTGTTTTTATTGAAATTACCGAAAATAAAGTTGAGGGATTGGTCACATTTGATAGTATGGGAGAAGTGTATAAAGTCAGCGAAAGCAGATTAAAAGCTGTATCCAAAATAAGCGGAGATGAGATAAAAATGGGTATGAAGGTCAAAGTTAGAATATTGGCAGCTGATCCGGACAGTCGCAGAACTGATATGGAGATAGTAATATAAAATAAAAAAATCATGAATATTTACCCTTTCAAAGCCCTTTATCCCAATCAGCAATTGATTCCTTCGCCTGATGAGTTTTTCAAAACTGTCAGCAATAACTATGTCCAGTATAAAAAGGCCAATTTTTTTAAAGTTTCATCCCAAAAAAGCATTTTTGTCTATCAAATTTCTGGAAGTGATTATCAATTTAATGGTCTCATAGTGAGTAATGATATTTTAGATTTGGAAGAAGGACACATATTAGGTCATGAAAATACGCTGGCCCAAAAAGAACAGGTTATGACTAATCTCGTCCTTTCTCGTAAAGCCATGATTAAACCTATACTTTTAGGGTACGAGGGACACTCAATTATTGACGAATTTCTTCAAGAATATATCGCATCACAGCCGGTATTGTATGAATTCAATTTGGAAGAAAAAGCTGAAACGCATCGTTTTTGGAGTATTGATGAAGATGAAAAAATTAAGTGTATCCAAGAACTTTTTAAAAATTATGTGCCTCAATCGTATATAGCAGACGGTCATCATCGCGCCAAAATTACAAGCAAACTCATCAAATTAAATTATCTCATAGAACAAGACAATACCCAACAGCCTGGCTTATTATGTGCTCTCTTTCCATTTTCTAATTTAAAAATTTATGATTTTAACCGTATAGTAGATTATAGCGAAATGAAAAGCCCAGTTAGGTTTATGGCTGAGTTGTCTAAACATTTTGAGATCAAATATTCAAAAAAAGCCATTAAACCCCGAAAAAAACATCAAATAACACTCAATCTAAGAAATGAATGGTTTGTTTTAACTTGGAAAAAAACAGCGCTTAATGCTTACAGAAAGTCTGAAGTAATATTAGACGTCAATCTTTTTAATGATCTTATTCTCAATAAAATTCTCAAGATTAAAGATATTTCTGCTTCGGACAAAGTAAAATATACAGAAGGCGTCCAAGATCTCAATAATATCATTTTGAAAATGACTGACCCCATGCAATGTCTATTTTGTCTTTTCCCAATTGAGGCCAATGACATTATCAAAACTTCTGATTTAGGTTGGGTACTACCGCCAAAGAGTACATGGTTTGAACCCCGCATGCTCAATGGATTCTTAGTCAAAGAATTTTAATAAGTTAATATAAAAACCTTATGATAATAAAAGTCACAGCTGATCAAGTTTTTACAGCTGACGGTCAACTTACTAAAGATGTCGTCATAGTATGCGATGATGTGGGTACAATTCTCTCAGTAGATACTATGGAAAACCACGACCCTGCTTCTGTAAGAAAAGTTAAAGGTATATTGTGCCCTGGTTTCGTCAATACACATTGTCATCTTGAACTTTCACACATGAAGGGCCGAGTGGATACAGGTACAAAACTCTTGCCTTTTCTCAATAATGTAGTCAAATTTAGAGATATAGACCAAGAAGTGATAGACCAAGCCATAATAGATGCCCATAATGAAATGTATAACAATGGCATAGTAGCCGTAGGAGATATATCCAACAAAGCAGATACAGCCGCAGTAAAAAATACTGGTAATATAGACTATTACACTTTCGTAGAGATGTTTGACTTTTTACAACCTCATTTAACTCAAAAGACTATAGAACAGTATTTACCTGTGTTTAAAGCTCAAAGCACTCATGGCCATAATAAAAAATCTTTTGTTCCTCATGCACCTTATACTGTCTCGACAGAACTTTTTGATTTTATCAATAAAAACAATCCCGAAGGCGCAGTCATCAGCATTCATAACCAAGAGACACCCGAAGAAAATCAGTTGTTTAAAGATGGAACGGGTGGTTTTTCCGATTTTTATAAAGGTTTTGGAATGACCTTGGAGGATTTTAAACCGTTGGCAAAAACCTCTATTCATTACATCATAAAACATTTAGACCCAAAATTCAAAACACTTTTGGTTCACAATACAACCACGACTCGTGAAGACATCATTGCTGCTTTAGATTGGAATTCAGAAATCTTTTGGGCCACCTGTCCCAACGCCAATTTATATATAGAAAATCGGCTGCCCGACTATCAAGTGTTTATTGATACAAATGCCGCAGTCACTATTGGAACAGATAGCCTCACCTCCAATTGGCAATTATCCATTTGGGAGGAAATAAAAACCATCAGGAAATACCAATCATATGTTTCATTAGAAAAATGTCTGGAATGGGCTACTATTAATGGAGCTAGAGCTTTGGCTTATGATGAGCGTTTAGGTAGTTTTGAGACCAATAAAAAACCTGGTGTAATATCCATTTACATGGACGAAGTGACAAAAATAATATAAAACCACTGTAAAATTTAATTAATTTCCTGCTTTCTTAAACCAAAATGTTAAATCTTTATTAGTAGTCATTCACAAATAAAAAAGTCTAAGGATGCTGTAAAAATGAATATTAAAAAGAAAAGTATTGATCCAAAAATGTGCTGGCTAGAAGCAGGATATGAAATGTTTATAGAAGAAGGGCCCTTCAACATAAAAGTTGAAAAGCTTAGTAGAATAGTAGGTAAAAGCAAATCATCTTTTTACAATCTTTTTCCAGATTTAGAAGGATTTTTGGAAGAACTCCTCGATCACCATGCCCAATCTCTGGCCCATGTCAATGAAGAATTTACAAGCTGTAAGAGTTTTGACCCTGAATATATTGACAAGCTTGTTGAGCACAAAAAAATGTTATTTTTTAATAAGCAATTGTTGATCAATAGACATTACAAACCGTTTGGTCTATTATTTGATAAAGAAATAAATAAAGGCAAAAAAGATCTTTTGGGATTAGTATCCCAATACTTAGACTTAGATCACTCAAAAAATCTAGCCTCAATAATTTTGGAAATTTCTATAGAAAATTTTTATCTCCAAATAAATAAAGAAAATCTCTCTTATAAGTTTATTAAGGATTTTATTTTCAAATTTAGATTGTTGGCAAGAGAACTCGCTAAAAGAAATTGACATCAAT
>CAZBCV010000201.1:0-4986 GCA_964490495.1 uncultured Aureispira sp.
GGGCAATCTTGTGAAAATGACGAAAAAACAACTGTCCAGAAAAGAACTAAAGAAAAGCACAATTTAATATTTAATAGCTTCATCTCTCAATTTTTAGGAAATGATCTATGGCCATAGCATAACCTTCAAGGCCTTGGCCAAGAATACTTTTGACGGCGGAGTCTTTAATGTAGTTGATATGTCTATAGGATTCTCTTTCGTATATATTGGTCAAATGTACCTCCACCACGGGAGTTGTTATAGCGCGTAAAGCATCAGCTATAGCCACTGAAGTGTGTGTAAAACCACCAGCATTTAGCACAATTCCATCATATCTGAAACCCACTTCATGCAATTTGTCAATGAGATCTCCTTCGTGATTAGACTGATAGTAGTGCAAATTTACATCAGAATATCTTGATTCCAATTCAACAAAGTATTCTTCAAAAGACTTAGTGCCATAAATTTCAGGCTGTCTAACACCCAATAAATTCAAATTTGGGCCATTAATGATGATTATTTGTTTCATGCGCCTTCAATTAATTAGCAACCTCTGAAATAAATTTTATTCTAGACAATAAGACCTCCTCTTCACCAATATCATCATCATTCAAAGTACGAATGGCTGTATCGACATCATCGGTTTTGGCATCTTTGAAATAATCAAAAACTTCATCTACTATTTCCTCATCAACTTTATCTTTGACTATATAATCAATGTTCAATTTCATACCATTGTCCACTAGATGATTCAGTTCATAAAGTAATTCACTATATGTCATTTCGACATTTTTGGATATATCTTCCAAAGGCATCTTTCTATCGATGGATTGTATGATAGCTATTTTGTTTCTAGATTTATTAGCCACTTGTTTGATGACCACCTCTGATGGTCTGTCTATTTCATTATCTTCAACATATTTATTGATAAGTTCTAAAAATGGTTTGGCAAATTTTTGAGCTTTACCAATGCTTACACCAGATATTTTCATCATGTCATCCATTGAAATAGGATAGTAAGTGGCCATATCTTGAATGGAAGGTTCTGAAAAGATCATCCAAGGCTGCAAATTATGTTTTTTTGCTTGAGATTTTCTCAAATCCATCAACAATGAAACCAATATATTATCCAAAGCAGCGGATTGGACACCACTATTCATATCGTCATGAGCGTCTTTTGCTTTAAAATCTCTATCTAAAGGAATTAATAAGCTATATGGATTTGATAGAAATTTTTTCCCTTCATGTGTTAATTTTAAAACGCCATATTGTTCTATTTCTTTATAAAGTAAGTTATTCAGAACAGCTTGTCTAAATATAGTGTGCCAGTACAAATCATCATTTTCGGCACCTTTGCCAAACAAAGGCAACTTATCATATTTAAAGTCTTTTATTTCTTTAGAGGCTTTGCCAGAAATAAATTCGACAAGGATTTTGATGGTATAGTTTTCATTAAGGAGCTTTACCACTTCTAAAGCTAGCTTCATATTTTCTTTGACTTCCACTTTCTTTTTGGGGTACTTGCAGTTGTCGCACATGTCTTTGCAGTGACTATCATCGTATTCTTCACCGAAATAATGTAACAAAAATTTTCTTCGGCAAGTACTCGTTTCTGCATAAGCGATGACTTCGTCCATCAATTGTGCGCTGAGTTCTCTTTCTGCAACGGGCTTATCTCTCAGAAATTTTTCAAGTTTCAAAATGTCTTTGTAGGAATAAAAAGCAAGACAATCGCCTTTGAGTCCGTCTCTTCCACCTCTTCCTGTTTCTTGATAATAATTTTCGATACTTTTGGGAATATCATGATGTATAACAAATCTTACGTCAGGCTTATCGATACCCATACCAAAAGCTATGGTGGCTACTATGACCTCGATATCTTCCATTAAAAATCCATCTTGCACTTGTGTTCGAATTTTTGCATCCAATCCAGCATGATATGCAGCGGCCTTTATACCATTGACTAAAAGCATTGCAGCAATTTCTTCAGTAGTTTTTCGGGCTTGCACATAAACTATCCCAGATTTGCCTTTGGTTTGTTTAATAAATTGAACTATACTTTTTATAGTCGCTTCTTTATTTATTTTGGGCCTGATTTCATAGTATAAATTGTCTCTATTGAAGGAAGAGATAAATATTTTAGGATCTTCCATTTCTAGACTTTTAACAATATCTACCTGTACTTTTGGCGTGGCAGTAGCTGTCAGCGCTACAATAGGTATATTATCACCAATGGCAGAAATCATAGTTCTTATACGTCGGTATTCAGGTCTGAAATCATGCCCCCATTCTGAAATACAGTGGGCTTCATCCACAGCTACAAATGAAATATTTGTCTTTTTGAAAAATTCTATATTTTCATCTTTGGTAAGTGTTTCTGGGGCTATGAACAACATTTTAGTGTTTCCTGAGACAATTTCACTTTTGACATCATGCATTTGACCTCTATTCAATGACGAGTTCAAAAAACTTGCAATATTATCTTCTTGGCTATAAGACCTGATTGAATCCACTTGGTTTTTCATCAGGGCAATTAATGGGGAAATAATAAGGGCAGTACCTTCTAGCATCATAGCAGGCAACTGATAACACAAAGATTTGCCTCCTCCAGTAGGCATAATAACAAAAGTATTCTTCTTTTGAAGAACGCTTTCTACGATTTTGAGTTGGTCTCCTTTGAAGGATTCAAAACCATAATATTTCTTTAAACTAGCATAAATATCTTGTTCTGTAAATTCCATTATTTTGATATAAAATTTTTTATTATTGGTTTAAAAAAAATGAACTTAAAGCATTTATAAATATTACTTAATTTATTGACTTTATGGAAGTTCCTCATCACTCTTATGTGAGAGTTGAAAAATTTTTCATAAAGATAGATATTTTTTTAACATTCCTACTCATTCAGCACAATTTTTTTAAAAAAAATATTAATTTTGTGGCTTGATAACTTTAAAATTTTCATTTTGGCTGCCAAAGATACAACATTAAAAACAAATAACACGCAATATATTAAAGAAAAAATTTTTGAAACACTCAATAAAGAAGCTATTGCTCTTGAAAATTTAGCTAATAATTTTGACTCAAAAACCATTGAAGCCGTAGAAGCCATATATGCTGCGCAAGGCAGACTCATCATTACAGGTATAGGAAAAAGTGCTATTGTAGCTCAAAAAATCGTCGCCACTCTCAACTCTACGGGCACAAAATCGATTTTTATGCATGCAGCTGACGCCATACACGGAGATTTGGGACTCATGACTTCTGATGATATAGTATTATGTATTTCAAAAAGTGGCAACACTCCCGAAATCAAAGTGCTGCTTCCTCTTATTAAAAATTTTGGGAATAAGGTAGTAGGTATGGTGAGTCATATGGAGTCATTCCTGGCTAAAAATGCAAATTATACCATTTATTTACCCATGGAGTCTGAAGCTGACCCTAACAACTTGGCTCCTACCACAAGTACGACATTACAAATGGCCATGGGTGATGCCATAGCCGTTGCATTGCTCTCTCTTAATGGGTTTTCTCAAGAAAATTTTGCTAAATTTCATCCAGGAGGAAGTCTCGGAAAAAAAATGTATCTAAGAGTGGGTGATGTCATCATGCATCATTCCAAACCAAAAGTATATGCCAATAATACAATCAATGATGTCATTATTGAAATATCAAGCAGCAGATTAGGGGCCACAGCTGTAGTAGATGACAATGAAAATTTGATGGGTATCATCACCGATGGAGACTTGAGAAGAATGCTACAGACCAAAGACATGACTGCAATACTTACAGCCAAAGATATTATGACTTCTAATCCTAAAACCATTCAAGAAAAAGAATTGGCAGTCAACGCCCTTGAGCTTATACGAAAATTTAGTATTACACAGCTTGTAGTATTGGATGATAATAAGTATAAAGGTATCATACATATACATGATTTAGTAAAAGAAGGTATCATATAAATGTTTTATTATATTATATAGGATTGTTGTACTAATAATATTGCTTTATCATGTAAATAAACTATCAATCATTACAGTATCTCAGATATAAATGTAAAATAAATTACAAATATCGTAGGGGTGAATTAAATATTTTTGTGTCATCTTGTTGTGTTTCCGACGTAACCCCTAAAAACAATATGTATGACATCAATTAAACAAATAAATTATTCTGTTCTTAAAAGTTTTTCTTTTGGATCTTGTTTGGAAAACGAAGAACTTATATTTCTTTTTGATAGTGGGAATGTTATTAATATCGATAAAAACAAGAAAGTTTTTTATAAAGGACAAAACCAAAAATATTTATTTTTTTTAATCTCTGGAACAGTAAAATTAACTTCGTCTTATGAAGATGGAAAAGATGCCATAAAGCAGGTCGTCTCTGATAGTAATTTACTTAATGTATTAGGTCTAGCAGGAGATGAGTTTCATAAAGATAACGCAATTGTATTGTCATCAGAGGCCATATTATTACAAGTTGAGTTAAATGTTTTTAACAACTTGATGACACAAAAACCCAAGTTAGCCTTTTGCGTCATACAACAATTGGGCAGGAAACTGAACTTTGCAGAGAGTAGGGTAGAGTCATTGGCGCTTCATGATGCCAAAACAAGGATTCTAGACTTCATAAAATCCAACGCAATATTACATGGTAAACAAATGGGCAGTGAAACACTCCTAAAGCATGAGTTCACACAACAAGATATTGCGGATTATACAGGAACAACACGACAAACTGTGACAACCATACTTAATGATTTGAAAAAAGACAATAAAATTTTCATGAAACGAAAATCAATTTTGATCAGAAACATGGAAAATTTTTAATACACACAATTAGTTTTCTCATAATTTAGTTATACCTGAAATTTAGTTAAGAAAGTAGATTCAAAAGAGAATCTACTTTTTTTTATGAAAAAATTTTTAGATATTAAAAATAATATTACCTTTGCGTCGCTTTTGAAAAAGTCAAAGGGAAGAGTGGCAGAGCTGGTTGATTGCACCG
>CAZBCV010000202.1:0-4948 GCA_964490495.1 uncultured Aureispira sp.
GGTACTGGTGATATTTTCAGAACATTGACATTGAGACAAGGGTCAACAATTTATGGTACTTGTATTCAAAAGATAACAATAGAAAATGACAATCCATTTAACTTCACTTCAATAGTTTGGCCATTGGATTATGAAGCGACGGGACAATGTCAGTTTGCAGGTCTTTTACCAGAGACGCTTCCTCTTGCAAATGCATTTCCAAGATATACAACAGGTTCATGTGATCAAGTAGGTATGACTTATGAAGATCAAGTATTTCCATTTACTACAAATGGTGCTTGTTATAAAATCATCAGAACATGGTATGTTATGGATTGGTGTACGAAGCGTGATACTTCAGATGAGCAAGAAATAATAGTAATTGATAATGATGTTCCGGTCATAACTGTCCCAACTTCTCCAGTAGTTTTTGAAACACTGAATTGTGATTCATATGATGTGACTTTAGGTGCTACGGCGATAGATTGTACACCAAGCCATGAATTGCAATGGACTTATACTATTACTAGAGGTTCTACTGTGGTTATGTCAGGCGATACCAATTCTATCACTAGAACATTTGAGGTAGGAGAATACAATATCGCATTTGTTGTGAGAGACAGATGTGGCAATGCAGCACAGGCTAATTATGACTTTGTGGTTGAAACCAAAAAAGGAGCAACAGCCGTATGTAAGCAAGGATTGAGTACTAATTTAGTATTGATGAATGGTACACCTATGGTAATGTTAGATGCTGAATATTTTGATAATAAGAGTTATCATGGTTGTAAGGTAGCCTTTGAATTTAGTTTTTCTCAAGATACCAATGAAAAGGTGCGCACATATACATGTGATAGCATAGGTGAAAGACTTGTTCAATTGTGGGTAACGGATGCCAATGGTAATACTAATTTCTGTGAAACCTTTATTGATGTAGAGGATAATGACAATTTGTGTGGTAGTAATTTGTTAGCTGTGGTGAGTGGTAAAATAGCTAGAGAAAATGGAGATGCTATAGACGAAGTTTGGGTGGATTTGTTAGGTTCTGAGGTAGATCCTGCTATGACTAATCAAGAGGGTAGATTCGTTTTTGATCCTATGCCAATGGGTAGTGCATATAGTATTAATCCTTCTAAAAATGTAGATTATTTGAATGGTGTTACTACTTTAGATTTAGTATTAATTCAAAGACACATTTTAGGTATTGAGTCCTTTAAGTCACCTTACCAAATGATAGCCTCTGACATCAATAAATCGGGTAATGTCACAGCATCTGACTTATCAGAATTGAGGAAATTGATCTTAGGTTCTACCGATAAATTTGAAAACAACAGCAGCTGGAGATTTTTAGATGCTTTACAGACTTTCCGAGATAAAGAAAATCCATGGTTAGGGGGTCTTCAAGAAGCCTATGATATTGACGCATTGAATGCCAATATGGATGTAAATTTCATTGGAATAAAAGTAGGAGATGTCAATAATTCTGCTAAAGCGAATGCACAACAACAGATCATTGAGAGCCGAACAAACAAATCATTATATGTTGAGAACATTCAAGTTAAAAAAGGCCAAATAATTAATATACCAGTTCGACTAGATAGTGAAACAAAGGTCTATGGATTACAAGGCCAATTGTCTTCAAAAGGTTTGAACATACTAGATATTAATAGTAACACAATGAGTACAAGCCGTGGAGAAGTTTACAATGTGAATAGCAACAATGTAAGGTTGAGCTTAGCAGATGCTGATGGAATCGATTTCAATAAGGATGATATTCTTTTCACTATTGAAGCGGAGGTAGTTTCTGATGGTAGGTTGAGTGATATGTTAACATTTACAGATGAATTGAAAAGTGAAATTTATGTAGATGGACTTCAGACACAAAATGTGAGATTTGCATGGAATAGCAGAGCTACTGATCCATTTATGGTTTCAAATGTTAAACCTAACCCATGGCAATCACATACCCATATTGATTTTGTAATTCCACAAGATGGAGAAGTTATGTGCAATATCAAAGATATGACGGGAAGAGTAGTTTACAGCTCTATGTCTAATTACTCTAAAGGTAACCATCAGATTTTAGTGCAAAAATCAGATTTAGGCATATCTGGAGTTTATGTTTTTGAATTGATTTACAATCAAGAAACCGTCACTGGAAAGATGATTTTGATTGATTAGAACAGTTGAAATTTTGAGTTTTATTTTATAAAAATAAAGGTCTGAGGTACTATCTCAGGCCTTTTTTTTTAAAATATCTTCGATTTTTTTTTGTTTATCAATAATAGTTGCTAATTTTACATCAAATTTATAATGTAATGCAAATCAAATTTCTTTTTTACTCAGTTGTGTTTTTCTTATTCATTTCAGATGCCTTGAGTCAAGTTTCTATGAATAAAGATGCTTTTAGATTTTTGAATGAATTAAAAAGTATAAATCTTTCACAGAGAAGTATGGATTCTGACTTTGTCTCTCATTATGATTTGATGTCTTTAGAAGATAATAGTCAGAAATATATTGGTGTGGCAGCTTTGGTGGACTTAACCAGTTGGGATAGTCAAAAACTTAAAAGAATGGGTATAAAAAATGATACTCGTCTCAATGATTTATGGACATTTCGTGTCCCGGTGGATCATTTTGAAGATTTTATTAAATTGGAAGGCTTAAAATATATTGAAGTAGCAGAGCATGTAGATCCATTTTTATCTATTGCAAAAATCGACTCACGAACGGATAGTGTAAATAACGGTTTTAATCTTCCGCGAGCTTACACAGGCAAAGATGTGATAATTGCTATAATTGATTGGGGTTTTGACTATACACATCCAGTATTTTATGACACTACTTTGACTCAATTGCGATTGTCACGGGCATGGGATCAAAACAAATTAAGTGGTCCTGCGCCTGATGGATTTTCTTTTGGTACTGAGTACGTAGGTCAAGATGCTCTTCTTCAAGCACAGCAAGATACACTCTATGTGTTTGGACCAGGATCGCACGGAACACATGTAGCAGGTATTGCCGGAGGTAGTGGAGCGGGCACACCACACAAAGGTGCCGCACCGGATTCTGAATTGATATTTATTTCATTGAGACGGGATGGTCCTTCATTTGTGGATGCTATCAATTATGTGAGTCAATATGCCCAATCTGTCAATAAACCTTTCGTTGTCAATATGAGTTTTGGTAGTCATCTTGGGCCACACGATGGAAGTTCACTAAAAAATTATGCAATGGAACAACTATCAGGGCCTGGACAGATTTTTGTTGGAAGCGCTGGTAATAATGGCAACCAACAATTTCACTTAGATTATGACTTTACCAAAAGTAATGAAGATACACTATATACTGTTGTTGATTTCGCTGGTGGAGCTAATATATTCGGGCAAACTGTCTCTATTTGGGGGTCACCCAACAGTGAATTTGAAGCCTCTTTTAGGGTAGTCGATGCGGGTAATACTATTTTAGGGCAAACACCTTTTTTTAGCACAAGAGATAAAATAGCTTTGGATACAACAGTTGCTGTTCGAAATGTTAATCTACGATATATTTTAGATACTGATTATGGTCATTATCTCAATGATAAACCTTCTATGCGATGGCAGATAAGAAATGTATCGTCCAGTGTAAAGGTTGTTCTTATGGTCACCTCAAAAAATAGTCACGTACACATGTGGAATTGTCAGCGTCACAATGATAGATTTCTCAATTGGGGCCGTCCATTTAAAAATAATTTTCCCAATGCCAAAGGTGGCGACGAACTCTATGGAGTAGGGGAGCCTGCCGGTACTGGTAAAAATGTAATTACCGTGGCTTCTTATCAGCCTGAAGTGGTTTTGTCCAATGGTAGTTTAGCACGTGGGACTTTGTCGTCTTTTTCTAGTTCAGGTCCTACGGTTGATGGGCGAGTAAAACCTGATATTGCTTCCACAGGTCAAGAAATTGTTTCTTCCGTCAACTCTTTTGACCCTACTTATGGATTGTCTAATTATGTAGCAAGAACAACGTTCAATGGCAAAACATATGGTTTTGTGCCTTTTTCTGGTACATCCATGTCTGGCCCTATGGTTGCTGGTATTGTTGCTTTAATGTTAGAGGCTAATCCAGAACTCACTTCACAAGATGTTAGAAGAATTTTATTTGAAACAGCACGTTTGGATCGACACACCGGAAATTTACCTGAAGAGGGTCACTTGAAATGGGGTCATGGGAAAGCTAATGCTTTGGCAGCTATACGTTCGGTCATTGGACTGACTACTACTCATGACTTAGTTCTCAACAATGACTTATTTCATACTTTCCCCAATCCATCCAATAGTGTTATTTGGGTGGAAACCACTAATGAATTGGAAAGCATAGAAGAGATAAAGTTATTCAATTTGGATGGGCAGCTTTTATTGGAATCGTCTCAATTAGAGAATCAAAGATCTATCAAATTAGATATATCTCATCTTCCTAATGGTATGTATTTGATGCAATGTAAAAATCGCCATTCTATGGGGTTTAGTAAAGTTATAATTTCTCACTAGAGTGCACAATGCAAGTTGGGACTACTTTTTGATATAATTGTTTTGAAAGACCCACTTGAATGTAAAGGGGATAAATTTCAAACAACAACGAATGTTTATATTAGAAAGTATAGAATATTTAGGTTTAAACCACATCCCAATTATCTAATTCTAAAATTAAAGACATTAATCCTTCACTTCTGTCCAAATAATTTTCTTTTTCAAAAGATATTTACATGTATTTCCACTTTCATTAGGTAAAACGAAAACTTGATGAACTTCCCATCCATCTTGTGCCATATAGTTAAGGGCATCTATAATTGAATTAAAAGTTTCTAGTTTTCCTGTCTGCTCATTTCTAAGTCGTCTATCTTCTAGCCAATTGGTCTCCTGTCCAAAATCAATCGAGATATTCACTTTATTAGACATTAGTCGGGGTCTTATAACTATTTCGGAATAAA